>CAZYVN010000115.1:0-1510 GCA_964650925.1 uncultured Candidatus Saccharibacteria bacterium | reverse complement strand
TGCTGAAGGAATTGGTGAGTCTCAACAAGGATTCCACCCCATTACCCTTCAACCAGTAACGTGTTTTGACTTTTCCATCCACAAGGACGACCCGCGGCTCGGCATGGTGTGGGTCCTTAGCCAGATCATTCTGGAAGGCATCTACCAAGCCGAGATTTCCGGTGCCGGTAAAGGAAAGGCAATGGTGGTCAGTCATTACTGGGAACAAGATTTTAAGGGGCAGGCTGAGTCTGCGGCACAAAGCTTTCTCCAATTCTTCGGTCTTTAGTAGAGTCATGTAATCAATCACCTCAAAGTTCTGAGGTGGTTTTTTCTTGCAATTTATAGTTCTTGTGGCACTATTGAAATCAGAAAGGAAACGTATGTCAGAAGCTCTTAGTCCCAGTGAGATAGTCGAACGCCACGAGCATTCGATCCCCAACGAAGTCATCGACATTTTCAATGAACTCATCAAGAATGACTACACTGGCGTTCGAGCGGTGGTTTTTCAGGATGATGTGCTCAAAGCCCTCGAAAAAAAAGGTTTCAAAAGAGAGGATGTTTTCGAGAAACGCTGGCTTGATGTTGAAGGCATCTACAAGAAAAAAGGTTGGAAAGTTGCTTACGACAGGCCCGGATACAATGAAACTGGTCGCGCCTATTTCGAGTTCGTTGCAAAGGGGTGAAGTTCATATAAACGCGAATAAAATTGAACATAAAAATAAACCCGCCACATCGAGGACCTCTCGATGGCGGGTTTTTTAATTAGCATACTTTTTTTCGGCTTTTCTCAAGGCGGCAATGCCGATCATCAGGCAAAGGACGACACAAACGCCGTAGTAGAACCACTCCTCAATCGCCCACGACTTGCCTCCCATAAACGCGAGGTAGTTGGACAGGGCGTAGCCGAGATAAATGTAACCTGTTTCGCGATCGGGAGATCGCCACGAATCAATCACTTGCGGCATACCGGCGATGAAAACCGCCAGGCTGCTCGCTACAATCGTTACTCGAGAACCCAACATGTACCAAACGACGAGACAAATGATTACCAAACAGGTGAACATCGTCTCGATATTCATCCATTTGAATTGCTTTTTGTAAAACAAGAGCAGGCTCACACCAGTACCGCCGATGACATAGCACTCGAGCAAAGTGGCATTACCTTTCGTGATAATGACGTTTGCCAGAGTGATAGCGTCGAGCAAGACCCACAGTACCCAGGTGACGCAGTTCTGTTTCTTATTCTTAAACAAAATACCACCGATAAGCGGCATATACAGGAGTAAGCCCAGTCCGCCGCCAATCCTAATCAGATCCACACGACCTCCTTAGTTGATTGTTTTAAAGATCTACGGCTTTTACAATACCAATATTTTAAATGAAAGTCAAATATCGCGGATTAGTTTTAATAAAAAAACCGTACGGCAGTCTAGACTACAGTACGGGATTATAGTGATTAATCGAGGGCCTTTCTGCCGATGTCTTTTCGGTAGTGCATCTTATCAAAGAAAATCCGATCAATCGCGTT
>CAZYVN010000114.1:0-1593 GCA_964650925.1 uncultured Candidatus Saccharibacteria bacterium | reverse complement strand
AAGACTGAAGACGGTTTTTATTACAAAAGATTTCTCGGGGCAATCGTCGGTTTCGGACGGTATTGAAAATTGGATCGGTACCATTAAAATATCTGGTAGCGATTTGGCTAAAAATCTAGAAAACCATTTAAAAGCTTACGCCGCCGGTATTGTTGATATTAAAGAAGGTGAACTTTGCGAACGAATCACCCGCCTTCCCGACGGCTTTTTGGTTAAAACCGGCAGAGCCGAATATAAAACCAAAACCATCCTCATTACAAGCGGCAGCCATCGTCGCAAACTCGATATTCCGGGCGCAAAAGAGTATAACAACAAAGGCCTAACCTACTGCGCGACTTGCGACGGACCACTTTTTGCCGATAAAGACGTCATTGTCGTTGGCGGCGGTAATGCCGCGTTCGAGACGGCCGCCCAGCTTCTCGCTTATTGTAAAACAGTTACTCTCCTTAATCGAAGCGACGTTTTGCGAGCCGATGAAGTAACGGTAAAAAAAGTCCTCTCGCATTCAAACATGAAAGCGATTATGAACGCCGTCCCGGTTGAAGTGAAGGGTGAAAAATTCGTGACTGGTTTTGTCTACGAAGATGGAAAAACCAAAGAAAGGAAGAAGCTCAAAGCCGAAGGCATCTTTGTTGAAATTGGATTATTACCGAATACCGACTTCATAAAAGACGTGGTTACTCTTAACTCTTACAATCAAATCATTGTCGATCCGAGAACCCAGCGAGCGAGCATACCAGGTGTTTGGGCGGCCGGCGATTGCACCGACGGCCTTTACCATCAAAATAGCATCGCCGCAGGCGATGCTATTAAAGCTTTAGAAGATATTTACGGGTACTTACGCGCGCGTTAACCCTTTATCTACTTCCGCCTTTTCGACCAGCTTCTCGAGCTCGTTCACGGTCGTTGGCGAAGTTACCGGGGTTGTTGCTGGCGCTTCCGCGGCGCCCTCTGCGATTTCGTGCCATAACGTTGTTGTTCTATTAAGAACTCATTGTTAATCTTCGACCCTCACACCTATGAAGACGTTATTCTCGGTATTTCTTACAAAAAAATAAGACGAAACTTTTTAAGTTTCGTCTTGATGTGGGTTAAGGCTTCATTTTGATATGACCGAGCACTTCATGAAGTGTCTCCAGACAATGATCGGCCCCGGCTGCTTCAAGTTGTTCTCGGATCGAATGGTTACGTACAATGCCGATCGACCTGACGCCGGCTGCTTTGGCATCGCGGATGTCGGAATTCATGTCGCCGACATACCAAACATTGTGGGGCGACAATGAATACTGCTCGCAGAATTCCTTGATAGCGGTTACTTTCGATTCAGCGTCGGTGACGATGTACTCGAAATAGTCGGCTATACCGGTTGCCTTGCAATATTTTTCGGCACTTTCGCGCGGATGAGCGGTGATCAATCCCCTTCTCACCCCAAGACCGCGGAGTTGGTCGAGGAACCCTAAGGTGTCGGGAAAGATGTTAATCGCCGCAGCCGAAAACGAAAGGCGGACCGAGGTGCGCATTACGAACTGCCCGGCAGTGATTACCAGCCTCCTAGTGAAACACAAACTTTCCACAATTTCTCGCCACTATTCC
>CAZYVN010000113.1:0-1699 GCA_964650925.1 uncultured Candidatus Saccharibacteria bacterium | reverse complement strand
AAACCAAGAATCGTTGAGCTATTAAAGCAAAATGAAGAAGAAGCGCTTTTTTCAAAGATGCTCGGAACCATCCGACGAGACGCACCGATTGATTTCAAATTGCCGAGAGAAGAATGGAAATCGACGCTCGAGCTCGAAAAAATCGAGAAGCTTTTCAGGGAACTTGAATTCAGGACTCTTATCAACAGAGTCAAAGAAGTTTTTTTCAAAACGAACGCCCTCTTCGGCGACCCGTCCTCAGCGGACCCGAAGCCATCAATGTCCTCCGAGGATGGATCGCCTCGAGGGTTTAACAACAAGACTTTAGGGAACGAATCGGTTCCCGCTGAAGAACTAAAAAAGATTACGCTCGCGCTGTGGGTAATAAATCCCAATATCGCCAAGCTGACATTGGACGATGTGCTCGCGTTTGCTCGAAAAGATACGTTTAAAGAAGCCAGCGAAGTTATTTTAGCTGAAATATCAAGGTTAAACCTTGATAAGGTTTACAAAGAGATTGAATTGCCGCTCATCCCGGTCATTAATTCAATGGAGAAGTGGGGAATAAAAATTGATATCAAGTATTTAGCTGAGCTCTCAAAAGAGTACCACGCCGAGCTTTCAAAATTGGAAAAAAGAATCTGGAAAGCGGCCGGCAAAGAATTTAACATCAATTCACCCAAACAACTCGGTGAAGTACTTTTCGACTCGATGGGACTGACCATTAAAAATGCTAAAAAAACCGCCGGCGGAGCGCGTTCAACCAAGGAGTCGGAACTTTTAAAACTCAAAGGTATTCACCCAATTATTGACGACATCCTTGATTATCGAGAATTACAGAAACTACTCTCCACGTATATTGATACCATCCCGACCGAAGTTGATAGTAAGGATCGTCTCCACAGCACCTTCTCTCAAATGGGAGCGGTTACGGGTCGAATGTCTTCGAATAATCCAAATCTTCAGAATATACCTATTAAGAGCGAGCATGGTAGAAAAATTCGAAATGCTTTTATTGCCGAAAAAGGGTATTCGATTGTCTCCTTTGATTACTCGCAAATTCAGCTCCGCATCGCCGCCTTTCTATCCCAAGATCAAAAGCTTATCGATATTTTTAAAAGCGGTCGAGATATTCATACCGAAGTAGCATCGCAGGTTTTTCGGGTACAACCGCAAGATGTCGATGCTGAAATGAGGCGCCGAGCGAAGGTTATCAATTTCGGCATTATTTATGGCATGGGGGTAAATGCTCTGCGGCAAAATCTTGGAACAAACCGCGCCGATGCCCAAACCTTCTACAATGAATACTTTGCTAATTTTTCCGGCTTAGCCGCTTATCTTCAGGAAGTTAAGGCCTCCGCCTACCGGACCGGCTACACTGAAACCTACTTCGGCCGACGACGATATTTTGAAGGTATTAAATCAAAACTACCTTTTATCCGGGCCTCCGCCGAACGCATGGCTATCAACGCGCCAATCCAGGGAACCGAAGCTGATATCATGAAATTGGCGATGATTCATGCCTTCGATTTTATTAAAAAAGAAAAACTGGAAAATGAAGCCAGGTTGCTTCTCCAAGTTCACGATGAGTTGGTTTACGAAATTAAAAAAGAAATGGCTGAAGAAATAGCCCAGAAAATTAAAAAAATTATGGAAAGCGTCATTGCGCCGAAGGAAATTTTCGGTATCACTTGCTTCGCCGAATATGGTATTGGCAAAA
>CAZYVN010000112.1:0-1761 GCA_964650925.1 uncultured Candidatus Saccharibacteria bacterium | reverse complement strand
GGCCGGCGCGGAACAGAGAAAATTTCTAGCAAGAAATTTTTGTGCTCGGGCAAGTCCACGTTCTGGGGTGAGGGGCGAAAGCGTACAGATTTCGTTCAATCACACTTCCCGCACGTTGCTGCAATTTCTTGACATCTCTTACAACAAATGAAATGCAGATGGCAGTTTGGATTAGCGCAATTGATATATTCTTCAGATGGCGTGGCGCACTTCCCGCAACGCCCCACAATTGTCCTTTCCTCATCAGGTGTAAAAGTCATCATAATTCTGTCATCAAAAACATAGAGCTTGCCCATAAAATCATCATTCCGAAATTTTTCCATATACGAGACAATACCGCCATCGAGCTGATAGACGTCATTAAAACCCTCGCGACAAAGATACCCCGAAGCCTTCTCGCACCGCACTCCGCCGGTGCACACCGTTACCACTGTTTTATTTTTCAAGTGAGCAAGCGCCGGTAAAACCTTCGGCAAATCCCTAAAATTTTCAAGTGGCGGTAGAATAGCATTTTTAAAATAACCGACCCGATGTTCGTAATCATTTCGCATGTCGACAATGTAACATTCCTTACCCTCATGTAACCAAGAATAGAGCTCTTCGGGCCGCAGGCGTTTACCGGTAAGCTTGTTAGGATCGATATCCCCTTCCGCCGGCAAGCCAAGTGTTACGATTTCTTTACGAACCTTAATCGATAGTTTTGGAAAAGCTTTACCGGTGCCAACACTTCTCTTAATGTGCGTATTGGAAAATGCTAGTCAGCCAGAGAGTGCTCCAGATATTGATCGATATATTCTTTGGTACCTTCAAAAGTGGCATTTATTCCTTCATGGGCAATAATCATCCGGCCGCGCAAGCCTAGCTTTTCACAAAGAACCCGCTCTCGTCGCATGAGCTCCGCCGGATCGTCGATCGTAACATAATTATAAAAAAGAATAATCTCAAAGTGATCCATTATAATGAAGTTGAAGTATATCTCAGCTCAATCTTTTGCTGATCTTTGAGCACGAGCTTATCGTAGGCAGTACTGGTAGCATTGTCGACCAATATAGTTAAATTATAACCTTTTCGTATAATCGGTTTATCTAAAACGGTTAAAAACTGACCGAGGGTAGCGACGCGATCTCGAACATACGACTCCACATGAAGCGTACCGGTGGTGTCGTGAGTATGAATATCCGAGAAACATTCCTGGGTAATGCCGGTGTTGGCGGGAATGGTTTCGTTATCACCGTTCACCGTAATTGAAAGAAAAGGATGAATGTGAGTTTGAAGATTAACCTCACCTTGGACAAGGCAGTTAATACCGGCTGCTTGCCAAGTTTTGACCATTTCCAACTTTGGATTATTACTGTTTGACCAATAAATAAGGCCGACGCAAAGAATAATGAGAATGACGACAATGGTTACTGTTTTGTTCATTTCGCTATTGTATCCTATCTTTTCTTTTTTGATAAGGCCTTGCCATGGTAAAATAACGCCAGAAAAAAGGATTCATATGAAGAAATACTTATCGTTCCTACCATGATCTGCTTCGCCTGCCTGGCCGCCGACACCAACACCTTTAAAAATCGCTTGCTGGAATTGGATCTTACGCCACTTGAATGGCCTTCGACCAACTTGGTCTTCAAATTCGCAAGCTAAGACATCCGGCCCGGCATCCCGCCGGCCTACAGATTGCGTTGGCGCTAAGACGACCGAATGCAATTCGGCAAGTCCCCAATGGACATCGAAAACCCCTTAATTCCGGCGGGTGCCTGT
>CAZYVN010000111.1:0-1935 GCA_964650925.1 uncultured Candidatus Saccharibacteria bacterium | reverse complement strand
TGTCGAATATATCCGCGCTTTCGACCACAACGAAAACATCGTCGCACCACTCTGGAGGCGAACTTCGGCTTTCTTTTTGATCGGGCGATAACTGATGTTTTTGCCATAGTATCGTATTTTTGAGCAATAAAAAGAGAATTGGTTAGCTACCTGCCCTGAGCCCGTCGAAGGGCTGGACATCGGCCTGCTTCCAACTACTATTGTTATCCTCTAAAAAACGTAGTGTTATACTAGCAAATCGCCCTTTTCATGTCAAACTCTACCTTATAAGCAACTCCGTGCATATAAAAACCCTCCACAATTAAGGGAGGGTCGGGAACAAAAGCGGTCAAACGGAAGTGGGACAGATGTCGATCTGGGGTATTTCACAGATGGCTTCGGTGAAAACACTCCAGTCGATAAGCTTGTCGATCCTTGACTCGGCAATGTAAAAGAGAGCCATGCCGCCGCGGATTCGGGTGTTGGGAGCGGGGTTAAGATAACTTTTACTGCAGGGAGAATGATTTTCGCTGTAGCCGATGACGATGGCGTTGTAATCTCGATGCAAGATGTTGAGCATGAGCGAAAAATACACTTCGGGGATGTGTTCCGGAACGAGTAGTTTGAAGTTCGTGCCGGTGTGATCGAGACTGACCAGATTTCGCAAAAGCTCGGTTGAGCCGGGATTAAAGACGGCTTGAGCAATGAGAGACGTGCGCAATGAAGTCACGCATTCGATGGGTCGCTTGAGCATTTTCAAGAATCGGGCATTGTCAGCCTTCTCCAGATAGACCACGATATGCGCTTCTTCTTGGGCGACACTTGTTACTGCGACAGCAACAGGCAGCGTCCGTTCATCCGTGTGACCACTGATAACGATAACCGCCGCTGTTGCGACGCAAGCTCTATTCAAGGTATCGTCGGACGATGTATCTCCCCTGATGAAATCAACGACCCCCGGAAAAGGATTTTCTTCGAGATGTTTACTGCAGAGAACAATGCGCGTTTGAGAGAAGTGTTCGGCCCTGAGCTCTCGTAACAGACTTTCCGTCTCCCCTGCCCGATATCCCAAGAGGACAATGTGATTTTTCATTTTCAATTTCGCTAAGCCTTTTGATTTTTGTTGAAGGTGTTCGTAACCTGCGGTTGTTATCTTGCAAATCGTGGCGATGAAAAAGATTCCACCGCCAAGAAATGTAACGATCGAGAGGATTCTGCCACCCAGCGTGACCGGCGAGTATCCGCTGTAGTTGCCATGAATGACGTTGGAAAGGAAATACCACCAATAAACAGACGATGAGGTAATGTCACCGGGTTCAAAATAATCCGTTGCCCACCAGCTTCCGGCAAAAAAGACCAGAAACAGCAGGAAAATGTACCGCCACTTGAACCTGATGACGATACCGTAGATGATATCGACAAATTTGTTTGACATATTTTTTCAAAAAACACTTTAGTAGCTTTTCTATTTATAGCACATTTATTATATTATGTAAAGAATAACAAACTGAATTCTCTTTCTAATTGCAGAGCGGTTTGCAGGCTAATTGCATACCCTCTTTGATACTTCATACTCGATTCATTACCCATAATTTGAATCGGATATGTCACATACTCATATTGGCAAGGAGGACTGGCCTTGTATTTCTCGAATGCTTCGGGCCGGTCACAATTTTAGTGAGATAGCACGCACAATAGGCAAGGATCAGAGTTCGTTAAGTAGGCATGTCAGAGAATATGGTGGGAGGAACCGATATGACGCATGTGAAGTCCGTCGCAGGAAGCGGATGAAAAGAATTGCTGCCATGGACTGTATCCGTGTGATCAAGGGGGCACTTCTCCGAAGAATCAAAAGGATGCTAATTGACCACAAATCTCCGGAACAGATTGCCGGGGTATTGAAACGTATCTCTGCGAGCTCGATCTACAGGTATATCAAAGAGCGTGCTCCCCACC
>CAZYVN010000110.1:0-1958 GCA_964650925.1 uncultured Candidatus Saccharibacteria bacterium | reverse complement strand
AGCCTTGACCTCATCGATAACCTCGTCATACGTATCTTGGGTAACTTCTTTCAACTCCTCGATTCGATCAAGGACTTCACCCCGCATTCGGAGCATCCAACCCTTCACCTTGGCCCGCCGTCGTTCTCCATCCTTGCCGTACAAAAAATATACACCGGCGGCAAGAGCGGCTAAGGCAGCAATACCTAACCCAAACCCGGCACCATGTCCTTCCTCTTCGCGTGGTTTCATAGTCATATGAATTAATGATTAACGAATAATCACTCTTTCGACGTATTTCGCGATCGGAATGGTTTCTTTTTAATAAATCTTGAAATAAATGCCAACATTCCGGCCACTTTAATCCCCTGTTCTTTTACTTTCTGACGCACTTCACCGATATCGACAATAACCGCCTCGGCTTCCGTCCTAGCCTTCCTTGAAACTGCATCAATGTCGTGCAAAATCCTGATGGCATAATACAACGCCACCAACGCCAAAAGGCCGACACAGATGATCGTCACGGTTGTGACCAGAAAAAAGATGTCGGCATGGATTAATGTATCCATACGTATAGTATACCCTATTTAGCGCAGCATGTGCACTTGCCTTTGCCGAGTTTAACGATTCCGAAGAGGATGATTAATACTGGCCAAATGATGCCATTAATATTGGTTGAAATCACATGAAGTGCTTCCAAAAGGAAGAACAGGCCGATAAGAATAATGATGATGCCCGGTGCTTTGTGGCAACCGCATTTACAGGTTTTTGTTTCGTTTGTAGGTTCCATATGTGTGTTTAAATAATAATGACTTTTATTAATAGGTTAAGTATACTAGACCATTGGGATTTTAAATAGAGTAGTTATGCACACGAAGGAGATAGGTTATAATTGGAGGCTGTGAGTTTTTGTTTAGTGAGAAAGATTCGTTTCGCAAACAATACCATTTTAAAAGTCCTCGGATCTCCGCTTATGGAAATAGTCGATTGGCTACCGCGGCCAGACTTTTTAAAATGGCATTGTTTGCTTCACTACATTTAGTAGTTAATTCAATAAAATGTTCATGATCAAAAAAATAAACGGCAGAGAAATTTTGGATTCGCGGGGAAACCCGACGGTTGAGGTGGATGTTACGCTTACCGATGGTTCGTTTGGGCGAGCGGCGGTGCCTTCGGGGGCGTCGACGGGTTCGTATGAGGCGGTGGAATTGCGCGATGGCGGCAAACGTTACAATGGTAAGGGTGTTGAGAAAGCTGTGATGAATGTAAACACAGAGCTCCGTAAAGCGCTCGAAGGCAAAGTCTTTGACCAGCGGTCGTTGGATATGGAGATGATAAACCTCGACGGTACCAAAAACAAAGGCCGCTTGGGAGCCAATGCTCTCCTTGGTATTTCAATGGCCTTTTCAAAAGCAGCCGCTGCTAGTCTCAACATTCCCCTGCACCTCTATTTTAACAAAATCGCCAAGACTAAAAATTTGATACAGCTCCCCTTGCCGATGATGAATATTTTAAACGGCGGCAAACATGCTGAAAATTCAACGGATTTTCAAGAGTTCATGATTATGCCTGTCGGCGCGCCTTCATTTAAAGAAGCTCTTCGCTATGGCGCCGAAGTTTTTCATGCCCTTAAAAAAATCCTTCATGATCGTCACTTAAACACTTCGGTTGGTGATGAGGGAGGTTTTGCGCCCTCCTTGCCTTCCAATGAAGCGGCGCTTGAGGTCATCCTTGAAGCCATTAAAAAAGCCGGCTACAGGCCCGGTAAAGATATCGCCATCGCTCTCGATGTGGCCGCTACCGAACTTTACAAAAACGATAAATACCATTTAGAGCGCGAAGGTCGGACCCTTACGAGCGAAGAAATGGTCGACTTTTACGTTGCGTGGTGTAAAAAATATCCGATTGTTTCGATTGAAGACGGCTTGGCTGAAGACGACTGGAAAGGTTACACTCTCATGACCAAAAAACTCGGCAAC
>CAZYVN010000109.1:0-2034 GCA_964650925.1 uncultured Candidatus Saccharibacteria bacterium | reverse complement strand
AATTGACAAGACGAATGTAGTATCGCTTCCCACGTTTCCTACAAAGAAGTTTGAATGAAAAAAAATGGTCAAAACCTTATCTCGATCAAGTATCTTTTGCCGGGCAGCTTAATGAAAGAAGAATTCGAACACGGCAACCACAGTCATGATATCCCTTACTGGGTAAAACACCTTGCCGAAATTCAAGAAAGTATTTCCGACGGTGATGAATTTATGGACAATCTCCGCAGCGATTTTTTTGAACACCGCATTTTCGTCTTTAATCCAAAAGGTGAAGTGGTCGACCTGCCGATTGGTGCAACCCCTATCGATTTTGCCTATTCGATTGATCCGGAACTTGGCAATCACATGAGTTCGGTTAAAATAAACGGCAAAATGGGATCAATCGACACTAAACTCGATAACGGCGACATCATTGAAATCAAAACGAAAAAAACGTCCGGGCCGACCGACAAGTGGCTCCACATCGTCAAAACTGGTTTAGCCAAAAAAGAGATTCGCGATTTACTTCGAAAAAAATAAAACACCGCTTTGTATAAGCGGTGTTGTTGATTACGAAAGACGGTTGATCATCTCCATCAACTTTTTTTGCCTGTTCTCGATAACAGCCGGCAAAAGATCATAGAGCAGGATTTCGGTCAGGCTGCGACTGAAGTAGTTTGGATTGAATTCCCGATACTTCATGCCGACAATACCCTCGATCGACTCTCCCTTGTCGTATTTCGTGACACAGGTATAGATCTCCACGCCAGTACCGGTAATGAAACGACCAATGATCGGGATGCCTAGACGATAGCAAAGTTTCCGCCAGTTGAAGATTTTTTCCTCTTCGTCCTTGTTGTCGTGAGGTATAAGCATGATCGCCACGTCGCCAAGAGCGGCGGTAATCTCGGTGATGTCATCAATCGGTCCTTTCGGATTGTCGACGTGTCCCCCGGGAATGTCAGCGATCACGATGTCCGCTGTTTTTTTATTTTCCCAGAACTTATCGAAAGCCTTGAGCGCCAACTCGGTACTCCACGTCCTTTTTTTGAGAGAAAAGTCGTCGTCAACCGGATCCGTTCCTGGTTTGATGACGGTCGGCGTACCGAGATCAAGATTGACGCTTTTTAAGATCGGGTTAAATGGCTGCCACCGCTCTCGTTTCCCCAAGGCCTCGAATCGATCAAGCATTTCGTTATAGATGAGCGAAGCCTGGGTGCTTTTACCGGCGTGGGCCTGACCAATAAAAATCAGGCTCATCGCGCCGATCGGACTATTGGTAAGTAGTCGAACCCGACCTTCCTGAACCTCAATCTTTCGCCATTGCAAATCTTTAGCCTTGGCGATGTGAGCATGAAAGGCTGGGATAGCCGGCCTCTGACCCTCCTTAACACCCATCGATTCCAACTCTTCTTGGAAGGGTAAACGGATGATCTCGCGATCTTTGGGCAGGTGTGGATGTATTGGCAATTCCCTCATACGCAGAAAGCCAATGCCCCTTTTAGATGGGTTAATGTCGGCTTTTATCGCCTCATCAAAACTGCCTTCAAGCATGAGTAGGATGAGTTCCGGTCCCTCATAAAGAGACTGATAACAGACATCCTTAAGCAGCAATTTAGCGAAGACGTTGTTCTTTTCATTGCAGAATTCCAGCATTCGCTTGAACCGCCCGCGCAATTCTTCCTCTTCACTGCGGATTAAATACAGCAGTTCCTCGGTCAGGTTATCGTGAATGAGGCTGCCGATGTAATCCTTAGCGTAAAATTCGCCGCCGATTTTAGCGAGCTGTGCCGAGACCCAATGATACTTGACCTTGGTTCTTTCGTTTATTAGGCCGGCCCGTTTGTACAAATAGTACCCAAAGGCACTTAAAAGTGTAAGCGGGAAAGGCACTAATACTGCAGCGAAAGCCTTATTTCTTTTTCGCATGTAAAACCTCCTTAATTTTCAATCTACAATTATGAAGCTCTTATTTGATTCTATGTACCAAATGAGAAGTAGTCAATATATACAAATATAAGAAAAATGTTTCTATACTACGAAATTTTTTAC
>CAZYVN010000108.1:0-2036 GCA_964650925.1 uncultured Candidatus Saccharibacteria bacterium | reverse complement strand
GACCAAAGACGAAATTGAGCGCGAATCTGCATGGACACAAGAAGATGCGACTAGGTTGGCCGAAATTCAATCTGCGCTTACAAAAACAATAGATGAAAATTCAAGAGCATCCCTAGTCACAGAAAAAGCATTTGTCGCGAGAGCCGATAAACTGTTTATGGACTTGAGTAATATTTCCGAAGCAATCTCAGAGTCAGAGCAATTATTGATTTCCCATCTAATTTCAGATGTCGAGAAGTTTGGCAGAGCGATAAAAACATTGGCACAAGACTTTTCTGGAATGCCCGTCCCAGGAGTGGGTTCCGAGCCTTGGATTGAATTATATAAGGCCGCAAAAAAATTCTCGACTGAAGTAGCTTATACTTCAAAGCCATTCCCATACTTAGGTGAAGACGCAAAATGCGTATTGTGTATGCAACCTGTCAGTCAAGATGCTGAAAATCACTTTATCAAGTTTAAAACTTTTATGGAAGATGCATTAAATTCAAAGCTCCAAACTGCCCAAGGCACTCTCGATAACAAGCTATCGACACTGATGGCAATTCAAAGTCGTGAGAACATCTTATCAACGGAATTTGAAGACGAGCTCAGGTCACGAGATTCTCAACTAGCAGAGGAAACTTTGAGCAGAATCGACAATTATATGAAGGTGAAGGAGGCTCTTGCGGAATCGATTAGAAACCTAATTGGCTGTAGGGATGCTTTGAAAGTTATAGGCCCAAGTATCAAACCCGCCGAACTGAAGCGTAGAATCGAGTCTTCCATTAAGCTTCTAGATGAGGCTATGAATCCGGAGAAAAGATTTAAAATACAATTGGAGCACAACGAACTAATATCACAAAAGGCCCTATTTGATGCAAAAAACAAATTATTGTCGTATGTTGACCAGCACAAGCTAATCCAATTATTTGATATAGCCATTGCCACCTGCAACCCATCTAAAATCACGTCGGAAGGAAAGAAACTAATTTCAGGCGCGTTGTCGAAGGAGTTGCTGGAAAATCTAGCTAGAGAGCTAGAGTCCCTAGGACTGACGCATTTTGCTGTTATCCCCAAAATGCGAGGAAAAGATGGTGCAACTCTTCACCAGCTCGAATTGAATGGTGCGTCTCTTCCAAGGGGTGCACAAATTTCCGACATATTGAGCGAAGGGGAAAATCGAGTTTTGGCAATTGCTGGTTTTCTAGCAGAGTTAAAAACAACAGGTCACAATGGTACGATTATTTTTGATGATCCAGTTTCATCAGTTGATCATGAATATCGGGAGCGGATCGCATTACGACTGTGTAGTGAAGCAGAGAATAGACAGGTAATCGTATTCACTCACGACCTTGTTTTTATGTTGCAATTGGATGAAATTACCGAGAATAGAGGCACTCCATTCTTCGGATGCTTTGTTGAGCGGAAGGCAAATAGCGCTGGCCATTATTCAAAAGATAAGCCTTGGTTTGAAAAAAAATGCAACGAAAGACTCCTTTTTCTTGAAAAACAAGTGGCTGAGGCAGCGAAAATTTTGGTGGATCAAGAGAACAAGGAATATGAAGTGTTGGTGCGAGAGATATATGGTGGTTTAAGAGAGACATGGGAAAGAGCCATTGAGGAAGTTCTGTTTGGCGGCACTATCCAAAGATATCAGAAGGAAATAAAAACGCAGTCACTTAAAGAAATCACTATTGAACAAAGCGACTACGGTGAGATTGATGCGGGGATGACAAAATGTGGTCGATTTTTCACAGGACACGATAAGTCGCCTTCAAATCCAATTCATTTGACAAGTCCAAATGAGATGGCAAACGATATTAAAAACCTCCGCGAATTTATCAAAAAGGTAAAAGACAGGAAAAAGATAGTTGCACAAGCAAGAGAAAGGGCGAGCTCTTTTTTCGATGCAGTGGGAAATTAAAGGATATTCCCTACCAATTCTTAGCCGAAATGCACGCAAAATTCAAAGCCACACTTCCTCCGCCCCTTCAGGGCTTCCCGTTTGGGTGGGCAGCGTTCCAGGGGCTGCGCCCCTGGCTATTCTCGCACGGCCC
>CAZYVN010000107.1:0-2129 GCA_964650925.1 uncultured Candidatus Saccharibacteria bacterium | reverse complement strand
GTTAGTTTATAGCAAGGTTAAACCTTGATATTTAACACAACAAAAAAGAAAGAACGAAAAATATGTGCGTATCAGCAAGTCCTGCCCACTTCAAAGGAACGAGCATCATGCTCAACCTCACTCAGCATCCTCAGTACGGCGAAATATTCGTCCTTGGCTACCAAAACACCGCTCGCAATCTCGGCACCGGTCCAAACGCCATGCTCCTTCACCTGCCGGCTAAGGACATCCAAGAAAGGAATTTTATTGACGCTTCTCGGTATCCTGGATTTTTCAAGGATCTTCAGCGTGCCGTCACACCGATGAGCCGCGGAGCCACTCTGTCAGCATCGTTCGGGGCGGCAAAAGGCATTACAGTCTTCGATCACGACATTTACACCGTCGTGCTCGCCGATGACGCTCGGTCAATACCGTTGGCCCTTGATCAAGTGCCTCAAAACAAGCGGCCGGCGATCTCCCAGGAACTCTGCGAGTTTTATCACAAGCAATTTCCTGACTGGCCAATCGCCCTGTGTTGTTTCGACAACAAAGCGGCGGCCGCGGCTTCACCGCTCCTTATCTGGTATTCGCCGATGGATAGCGAAGTCTTCCACTGCCCGGCGATCGACAGCCATACTGGCGGAGTGCCAGATCTCTTCAGTAAGGTATTGGTTGACCATACTGTCTACCTGGGATCAGATACCATGGAGCATGGTACTCCCGTTATGTATGCAAGTGATGTGGGGAAACTCAAACCGTTCCTACCTAAACAGGTCCTGGGCCTGACATACCGCGGCATGGAAATGAACTCCGACTTCCGTTACCCTCGAGCAAGTATCGAAGGTAAACGCGAGTACGAAATCCAAGGTCTTGCGCCCCGCGGAGAACATGCGGTCGCGTAATTTCCAGTCTGTTAAACGTAATGTAGCCGCCCTAAGCAAAAGCAAGGGGCGGTTTTTTATTTGACTTATTTTAATAAATGTGATAATTTGCAACAAGATATTCTTTAACAACCCATGCTATGAATACCCCAGAAAATACCCTGCGGATTAGCTTCAATTTCGTCTCGGCCATCTGGACCAACCTGCCGTTTTTCAAAAAGCTCTCGAAGCTACTGATTGATAACGGTCACGAAGTCCACATCATCACCGGCGCAAGAGGTGAAACCGACCTTCCGAATATCCAGTTTCTCGACATCAAGCACAGCCACTTCTTTTCGATCGACGATTATCATTACGATCACAAAACACCTCGGCTCGTCGACATTAACGGCAATGCTCACACTTCACGCTGGCAATGGGACCAAACCACCGCCGCGTATTGTCGAAGAAATCGCATTGCCTTACACTTTGATTCGTCGAAAAAGTATGATCGGTTTTTCAAAACCCCTTACTGTCGGATCGCTCCGGAAGGTCGTGAAGACGCCGACCGAAGCGGCGTTCGTTCGGTCATCAAAGGGATGCGCGATTGGGCAGCTTCTGCCGACAAACCAATCAAATTGGGACTCGACTTGCACGGCGCCATCGACACCAACCCGGTCTTCTTTTCTGCCCTGAGCTGGTTGCTCGTCAATAACAATCACGAAGTCCATCTCTTGACTGGCTCGCAACAAAAACGAGAAATGCCCATCCTCGAGAAGTTCGACATCGCCCTCACTCACTTCTTTTCGATTACCGACCACAACGAACGTATCGGTACCCACATCGACTGGGACGCAGAAGGCAATCCCCACCTCGAGGAAGAGCTGTGGGATACGGATAAAGGAAAGTACTGCCAAGAAAACGGCATCGATCTTCACATTGACGATTCCGATATCTACGGCGAGTACGCTTATCTTACGCCGTACGGGCGGTTGTTTTCCCGAGATTCACACCGTATCGAAAAAATGCATCTAGCAGAAATGGCTCTGAAAAAATGAATACTAACGATACTACCATAGACATCACCTATCCTCATGCGGCCTACATCGGACGGTTCTGCCCGATTCACGTCGGTCATTGCCGAGTCATCGATCGGATGTTTCGAGACAGCACGCCCGAACAGTGCCTTATCATCATCGGCAGCTGTTCGGCACCGCTTAACATCCGGAACATCTTCAAATTCAAAATTCAAAGAATCAATTGAAAATTATTAATCCAAGGAAGTTTTGG
>CAZYVN010000106.1:0-2132 GCA_964650925.1 uncultured Candidatus Saccharibacteria bacterium | reverse complement strand
GGATAACTTCCATTATGGTCGGCAGCGTAAAGCTCTGCGGCATTTTGAATCTGTTTCGCATCGAGTAATCTTCTGGCTGTTCGTGCCTTTACCCTGGCAGTATTTAGGCTTGCCAACACAATCGACGACAAGAGCGAGATGATCGAGATGACGACAAGGAGTTCGATTAATGTGAAGCCGCGTTTAGACATGAGTTAATTATACACCGGACTCTGGGCCGGTTTGCCTTCGAGAACGTTGATAATATTTTGAGCGGAAAGCCGAGCCATGTCGAGACGGGCTTCGATGGTGGCTGAGGCGATATGCGGAGTAAGGACAACGTTTGGAAGCTTAGCCAAACCTTTGGCAAGCGCCGGTTCGAATTCGAAGACGTCGAGTCCGGCGCCGGCAATCGTCTTGTTTTGTAACGCGGCAACGAGCGCGTTTTCATCGACGACAGGACCGCGGGAAGTATTAATGAGATAGGCGGTTTTTTTCATTAATTTCAACCGTACTTCGTTCATGAGGTGAGTGGTCTGCGGCGTAAGCGGTACGTGAATAGAAACAACATCGGCAACCTGGAGTACTTCTTCAACCGTCGCGTAAAAAGTAGCACCAAAATCTTTTTCTAATTTCTCGTTTCGGACGATATCGTAATAAACAACAGTCATTTCAAAACCATTCTTGGCTCGATGAGCGACGTCGGCACCAATCCGACCGGTGCCGATAATACCGAGGGTCTTACCGGCCAGTTTCGTCCCATGGAAAAGCATCGGGTCCCAGCCTTTGTATTTTCCATCTCTTAGAGACCGATCAACTTCGAAAATCCGACACGAAAGAGCTAGAATGAGTGCCCAGGCATGCTCGGCGACCCGGTCAGCGCCGCCGCCGGGGGTGTTAGTGAGCATGACACCGCGCTTTTTCGCATCTTCGATATTGAAATTATTAAAACCAATGGCGAAGTTGGCGTAAATCTTAGCCGTCGGACAGGCGTCCATGACTTCGCCGTCAATTTGATCGGTTAAAAGTGTCAATACACCATCGTAAGGTTTCTTTGATAAGGCCTTAGTGAGTTCTTTTTTGGTAAGCGGCCGGTCTTTTGTATTAACATCAATCTCAAAACCTTTTTCTTGCAGCATTTTAATTCCTACTTCTGGAATTTGCCGGGTTATGTAAACTTTTTTCATATTATGTAAGCTTATTAAACAATTTTAATCTCTCGCTTGCGACCTTCTCCACTGCGCTTACAGCATCTTTTTCGTACTTGTAGGGCGCCACTTCATCGGCGTTTTCTTGAAGAGAAAGGACGAGGGCTTTACGGAACGCCACACGTAATTCGGTTGAAATGTGGACAATACCAATTCCTGCCTCAATCGCATGCATAAAGTCCTCATCAACCGTACCCGAGCCACCATGAAGAACAAGTGGTACGCCGGCAGATTTTCGGATTTCTTTTACTCGTTGAATATCAAGTCGTGGATCCTTGGTATCGCGAAGCATGCCGTGAATGTTACCGACAGCCGGGGCGAAGAGATCGACACCAGTTTCTTCAACAAATCTCTTCGCCTCTTGGGGCGAGGTTAGGTTTTCGGAACCTAACTTTACGCCTTCCGGAATCCCGTCGAGAACTTTTGATGATTGACCAATGTAGCCAAGCTCACTTTCGACTAAAATATCGCGACCAGTTTCTTTCGAGACCTTGCGGGCATACTCGACGCAGTCTCGGGTGTTTTTAACATTTTCTTCAAAGGAAAGCTTGGCGCCATCGTAAATGACCGAGTCAAAGCCGGCAGCAATCGCTTCCTTCACCTTATCAACCGAATAGGTGTGGTCGGCATTGAGGAAAATCGGGTACTGATATTCATCACGAAGACTTTTTATTAAAGCAACAGATTGCCTTACACCAATGAAACTGCGTTCGCCTTCCGAAACGCCGATAATCACAGGCAGATTAAGATTTTTTGCGGCGCGGAAAATCCCGGAGAGCATTTCGATATTGGAAATATTAAAATGACCAATAGCGACCTTGTTTTTCTCGGCTTGTTGGATTGATTCGCGAAGGGTTTGCATGGTGGTAATTATAGCACAGAAAAATCCTTCCCTACCCTCCTTTTCCAAAGGAAGGGAGTGATGGTGATGTTATTGCACGGTTG
>CAZYVN010000105.1:0-2236 GCA_964650925.1 uncultured Candidatus Saccharibacteria bacterium | reverse complement strand
TATTCAAATTGAAGTCAAAACGATTGAACGCATTCAAAGTCTTACCGAATTTAGAAAAGGAAAATTCGACATTCTCGTCGGCGTTAATCTACTGCGTGAAGGTTTGGATTTACCTGAAGTAACACTCATCGGCATTCTTGATGCCGACAAAGAGGGCTTTTTGCGTTCAGAAACATCGCTCATTCAAACAATCGGTCGAGCCGCTCGAAATGTCGAGGGTAGGGTAATTCTCTATGCCGATACCATGACTGGTTCGATGGAGCGGGCTATAACCGAAACCAATCGTCGTCGTACTCTTCAGATGGAGTACAACAAAAAACACGGTATTACTCCAAAAACAATTTCTAAAAAAATTAACGATATTACCGACAGGATCCAAAGTAAACATGCCAAGACCGTCAACACATTATTGCAATTCGATGCTGCACTTTTTGAAAAAAATCCGAAGAAGCTTATTAAAGAAAAGGAAAAACAAATGAACGCGGCAGTAAAAGTTCTTGATTTTGAAACTGCCGCTATCTTGCGTGATGAGATTAAAACTCTTGAAGAGCGTTTGGCTAACCTCCCACCTCAGGAAGAATTTATAAAAATTGTTAAAAGTAAGAAAATCAAAGAATAGGGCTAAGCAGAGCCATATTTTATGCAGTAGGTGAGCATACTTGACAATATTGTAGCCTCCTCGCCGCTTTATTTCTTGGAGGACACTTTGGTCAACAAAGCCAGCCTCGTCAGTACAGGCTGGTAATCCGAGCGGGTGGTCATCGAAGGCCCCCGCTCTTTTTTTGTCTCATTAATTTATTCGCAAGGCATCCCAGCCTACGGAGCAGGCCACGACGCTTGAGCGGGGGCGGGTTCGGAACTGCCTCGAGAGGGAATCGCGGAAACTATCCACACAAGCTTTGTGTGGCTTTTGTTATAATAGTACCACTTACTATTTATCAACTTTTATCATGTCACTACGATCAAGCGTGGGTGTAGCGGTTGGAACGGATGCATATACGGTTGCGGCAAACGCCTGTCACGACGCCCTTCATTCTCTCTCCAGCGATAAGGCAGATCTCTTTATTGTTTTTGCCTCGTCAAAATACGACCAGAAAAAAATGTTGGCCGGAGTTCGGTCGGTGACGGGGGGAGCACTCGTGGTGGGCTGTTCGACGGCGGGTGAGATTAGTACTGAAGGTCCAGTTAGGAAAAATTCGGTGTCAGTCATGGCCATTATTTCTGATTCGGTCTGTTTTTACGCAGGGGTTGGTGAAAATATCGCTCAGGATGCTCGAGCGGCTGGTAAGGCAGCGGCTGATAAGGTTAAAAAACAAGCGAATGGCGAACTAAACGCTTTTATGATGTTTCCCGACGTGCTTGTGGGAAATGGTGCGGAAATTGTTCGTGGAGCTCTTGATAGTTTGGGTGCTCATTTTCCGATAGTGGGAGGTGCGGCGGGAGATGATTTTGCTTTTGTTAAAACCTATCAATATCTCAACGACAAAGTTTATTCTGGAGTAATCGTTGGTCTCGGTCTGGTTGGGAAATTTAAGATTGGGATCGGTGTTAAACATGGCTGGATGCCCATCGGTGTACCTCGAACAGTCACTCGTTCGCACGGTTCGGTTCTTCACGAACTCGATGGGAAACCGGCCATCAGTATTTACGATGATTATTTTGGTGATACAGCTAAAGAACTTCGAACTGAAACGTTGGCAAAGTTGGCCATTACCTATCCACTTGGGATGAAAATGCACGGCAGCGAGGAAATGCTCATACGTGACCCGATTACTGTTGATGCGGGCGGTTCGATTACCTGCGCAGCGGAAATTCCGCAGGGTTCTGAAATTCAACTTATGATCGGCAGCCGGGAAGAAGCGGTAAAGGTGGCTAAAATCGCTGCTCAAAAAGCTATTGAGCAGCTTGAGGGAGCCGCACCAAAAGCCGTTATTATTTTCAATTGCATTGCCCGTAATAAACTTTTTGGCGAGCAATCTGGCGACGAAATTACGGCCATCCAAGAAGCGATCGGTAAAAATGTGCCGCTGTTGGGTTTCTACACATATGGTGAGCAAGCGCCACTCGGCGGGGAAGTGCGGAATATTGCCAAATGCAATCCAGCCTTTCATAACGAAACCGTTGTCATCTGCGTGCTCGCCGAATAGATGAGAGTCTTATGAATACCAAAAACAAACTTCAAATTATTTTCTACCTTCTCTTTCCGATCTTCTTGCTTTTTTGTTTTATCCTTGCG
>CAZYVN010000104.1:0-2251 GCA_964650925.1 uncultured Candidatus Saccharibacteria bacterium | reverse complement strand
TATTGTGAATAATCTTTTGCCGGATATTCCTTATTCGACTGTAATCCCAAAAAACTATTATTAAATGACCTAGCTTTTTTCATATCACTGACTGCGTAGGCAAAAAATGCGACTTTGCTTATTTTCATAGTATTAATGACGTTTATAGAGATAGTTGGCTTACATTGCTATAGATATTTTAAAACCTAAGACTACCGACGCTCGTCTGAATTGGTTGCATAATGAGAGCATTGCTATTTGCTAAGGCGTTTTGACAGGTCTGGTAATTAGAAGTACCGGTGTAAGCGCTGCAACCGTTTGGTGTGTGAACTTCGTAAATGAGAGCTACGTAATTTCCGTTTCGGTAGAAAGTGTAATAATAGCTGGTATAAAGCTGACCGGCGCCCGGATCACTAAAAACCGAAGCGCAAACCGGCATGCCATTAATAGTTAACTGCGAATCCGTCATCCCCGCTCTCTCCGTCCCGGCAAATACCGAGGATACGTAGCACTTATTTGCATCAAGATTTTTACCCGGCACAATAGACGCAGAAACAGCGTTTAGTGTGGCGAAATTACTATTAAGACTGGCAGGGTATTGAAAAGATAATCCCAATTTCTGATCGGTATACGTTTTCCAACCATCTCTATTTATAGGAACATTATTTTGTACAGACACATTAGTTGTAGTTGGGATTTTTGTGGTATTAGATTGATTAATGATTGGCGGATTAGCAGAAACTCCCGATGTAGCAACGGCAGTTGGGACAGTTTCTTGCGAGGTTACCGGACTTTGGCTTTGAGAATAAAAATACAAACCTGCTCCTGCAATAATTACAATCACCACTATCATCCAAACTAAAACCGATCCTTTTTGATTATTCTTCATAAATTTAATTATTCAATATTATCATACCATATTGCCGTAATGGGTTCCTTTTTGATTACCTTTAAGAAAGCTGGCTACATCCTCTTCAGTGAACACAAAACCTTCTTTTTTTTCCAGATATGTTCAATACGTTTCTTATCGGCTTTTAGTATAAAATATCCCCACAACATGCGTAAAGTATATCAGACAAATCCGTCCACTAAACACCGAGTGTTTAATACTTGACTTTTATATAAATTGTGATAATATGCATTTATTAGTACCTCGATAAAGGGCTGGCTTTAAGAAAGGAAGTCTTGGTGGTCCGAAAAAAACACCTAAATCATGCCAAATGCTTGTTACGTCCAAATATCGCATACTGACTTCACGTCCTGGCGAAAGCCCGACAACTTATGCTGAAAAATCTTTCACTCGGGAATCACAAGCCGGGTGCGACGCGGAGGCCAAAAACTACCTTAAAGAAATAGCCGCCAACCAGGCAAATGCTTGGGACGATTTATTTCTCGAGCGCATTGATGTTGAGGAAAAAACCACACCAATCGCAAAGAACATTCCCGAAGATCATCAACCAGGAGCAAAACGGATCATGAAAGTCTACTAAACTTTACGGATGTTTTCAGCAAAACAGCACCTCTAAACGATGCTGTTTTTTATACCAATCTACCCGCTTTAATTACGTGATCAACTAGGGTATTCGTATACCCCATTTCGTTATCATACCATGCAAGGACTTTGACTAAATTGCCGCCGACGACGCGGGTGAAGGCTAGGTCGGCGATCGAGGCGTGAGGGTTGCCAACGATGTCAGAAGAAACCAGATCTTCTTCAGTGACGGTGAAGATACCCTTCCAGCGATCCGAAGCGGCCGCTTTTTTGAGAATGGTGTTGACCTCCTCGGCCGTCGTATTTTTCTTTGAAATAAAGGTTACGTCGACAATCGAGCCGACAGCCACCGGCACGCGGATGGAAATACCGTCGAAAAGATTGACGAGGTTTGGCATAACTTGGGTGACAGCGATGGCGGCGCCGGTTGAGGAAGGAACGATGTTTCGAGCAGCGGCTCGGCCTTCGCGTAGATCTTTCTTCGAAGGGCCGTCGACGAGCGCCTGGGAAGCGGTGTAGGCGTGAACGGTATTTAAGAGGGCCTTTTCGATACCAAGCGCCTCATCAAGAATAGCCATGAGCGGACTGCCGGCATTTGTCGTGCACGACGCATTTGAAGAAATGGCCGCGTCTTTTAATTTATCTTCATTGAGAGCCATGAGCACCGTTACTCCATCTTGCCCCTCCTTTCCTAAAGGAGGGGTTGGGGAGGATTTTAAGGGCGCCGTTATAACCACGCGCTTAGCCCCGGCAGCCAAATGAACCTTGGCTTTTTCCGGA
>CAZYVN010000103.1:0-2258 GCA_964650925.1 uncultured Candidatus Saccharibacteria bacterium | reverse complement strand
TCGGGCATCACTACAACCAGTGAAAAGGAAGTATGACGAACCTGTGATGCGTTAAAAGGCGAGATGCGAACCAAACGAGGAACACCGGATTCATGTTTGAGCTCACCATAGACGCCACCAGCCGATGAATGACCGCTTATTTCCAGAGTAATATTACGATAACCGCCGTGGTCGTTTTCATTCGAGTGAATGAGCTCAAGACCCCAACCGCGGCGTTCAGCAAGCTTTCGATACATTCGATATAAAATAGCCGAAAAATCTTCGGCATCGTCTCCGCCGGCACCGGAAAAAATCGTCATTACCGCGTCACCTTTATCGTACTTGCCCCCTCCGGCGATTTCGGCCTTTAGATTAGCAATTTCTTTGATAGTAGCCTGGGCTTTTTCTTTATTTGACCAAAAATCAGGCGACATCATCGCCGCTTCAAGTTCGGCAAGTTTCGCCTTTTTCCCCTCAATTCCTGTGTGTTCGGTCATGAGAATTACTATAACATAAAAACAAAGCCGCTTCCTGAGGAAGCGGCAAAGTGAGGTGGTAAGAGGTGTTGTATCGTTTTCATTTTTGAGTCCGCTGTTTTAGGCAGATCGCCAGGGGATGGCATATGAGACCTTGGAGGGTCTCGGGGAGAACTCCTACCGCTTCTGCCCACAATATTACTACCATATCACTTGGTCGTCAACTTGAGCCCCGGCCGGACAAAGATCGAACCAAAGCCATGAAAAAAGCGCTTGATCGGATATGGGAGAAATTCGATCCAGACTCGCCGGTTCTTAAGCGGTTCCCCTTCCTCGAAGGAGCTCCGGTGGTCCCCATTTTACCACGAGGAAAACATCGGAAGCGATTGGGGCTTTGACGCGAATTGGCGGTCCTAGTCAAATCCGCCAGATACCGTTCGCTCCCGCGAAACCGGTTGTTTCGGCATACTGCAAGGCATTTCTGAAGCGTCCCCAAAGAATCCTTGCTTCCTTGAATCTGCCTGTAATCCAGCCGAGGCAGGTAAAATGGCTTGCCCCCATGGCATCAGCCCTCATTCAGAACGAGTGAATTTTCTCGCAGCCAAACCAATTCTCGAGAGTGGCCATGGCGTCACCTGTTAATTCTTGCGTAAAGAGCAGCGCCAGCCTTTGTTTCGGACGAGAACAGGCAACATAAAATAAGTTCCGGTTCCGCTCGAAGAATTCGAGTTCATTTGACGGGATCGTTCCTCTCGCCAATTCAAGCATTTTGTTGAAATTGTATCGGTTCCATCCTCGCCCCAACACCACCAAAACATTCTCAAATTCCGCACCCTTTACCCCGTGTTTCGTAGAAAAAGGAGTATATCCCTCAATAAATCTGGCCAAGGCAGTTATTTCTTTATATGGCACTTTTCGCAGTTTCCGGATTCGATCCTTCCACGAGGGTTCTTCTCCGCTGTCCTCGCCGAGATGGTTCTCCAGCTCTTTTTCCCGTCGATCAACCGCATCCGTCAATCGAGGACGCCCCACCTTACGCACGTAATCCAACACGTCACCCACGGTGCCTGACGCCCGAACCTTCATCAACAAGTCCATCGCCATGCGCCAGACCTGTTTCTCGGAAAACGAATCGATTATTTGCGCACGACCGCCGAGAACGCCAAACATCTCACCAAAACGCTTGTTTTGGTATGCCTGGCAAACCGGTTCCACAATATCGACCAAAAACCCAATATGCGGGTCTTCCTTCTTTACGAATAATTCACTCCGACTCGAAAACACTGCCGCAATACCTTCGTAACCTTGCTCTTTAGCCAACACGCTATGAGTGAGCATAAGGATTTTAGTTTTTTCAGGTGAAAAATCCCATCCTTCAGAAGTCAACCGCTCCTTCAACCGCTCAAGATACTGATGCGCGACCTCAGGTGGTAAATCGCCATCTGAATGCGATCCCGTAAGGCGATTCCCCACCCAGTCATTACTATGGTAAACGGCCACCGTCCCAATGGATAAAGGATCACAGACCTCTTGAGGCAGACCGGGGCGCATCCGGTTGAGAACCTCGACAATCGATTTCGCAGACCGAAAATTGGACTCCTTCTTGATTTCCTCTAGATCTGGATGTTCGATTCTCCCACGCCCTTCTCCGTAGATTTTCTGCCAGTGGTCACCAAAAAGTCCAACGAGCGGCGCCCCGGTTTTTCCTAAAAAATGCTTCTTCAAAGCCTCTCCCACCTCCTCGTTCGTATCTTGGTATTCGTCAATGAGCAAGATGGGATACCGGGAGACGAAAAGGTTTCG
>CAZYVN010000102.1:0-2276 GCA_964650925.1 uncultured Candidatus Saccharibacteria bacterium | reverse complement strand
TTAAGGCAAACCAAAATCTGCACGAACTGCTCCTACTGAGGCCCTTGTTTTTGGACAGCCATCTTGCCTGCATCCGCCATAGCAATATATTCGGCATAACGCTTACTAAAGGCGCTACCATAAAGCTCGTTTAGGTCGGGGGTTTCAACCGGGTCAAACATATACCATTCCTTGCTTTCGCGTACTCGCTTCATAAACTCATCGGAGAGCCAGACGGCGGTGTTTGCCGTTCGCATACGCATATAGTCGTCGCCGGCATTGTGTTTCCAATCAAGAAATTCAGGGAAATCGATATGCCAGTTCTCCATGTAAAAACAGAGCGCGCCCTTCTTTTTACCACCGCGCTGAATAGCTCGGATTGAAGTATCGATGATTTTTGCAAAAGGCGTCGGACCGGTCGAAGTACCATTGTTTGATTTAAGCGGTGACCCGGCTGCTCGCAGCTTGGTGATTGAAGCGCCAATACCACCTGAACCCTTGGAAAGCTTCATAACATCAGCCACAGACTTGGCGATATGATCCATATCGTCGTGAATTTCAAGGAGGTAGCAGTTTGAAAGCGCTGGTCGAGGCGTACCGGCCGCGAGATTAGCTGAACCACCGGAGATATATTCCATTCTCGACATCTTATTATAGAAACGTTTTGCCCAAAGAGTTGGATTTTCTTCGTTAAATGAAAGGCCCATAGCCAGACGCATATGGAAATATTGGGGCGTTTCTCGCGGTGACTGGTCTATATTCTTAAGAGCGTAGCGATTAAGCAGGCTATCGAGACCGGCATAAACGAAAAGCTCGTCACGTTCGATATCAAGAGCATCAGCAAGAACTTCAAGGTCGAATTTCTGCTCCATCTGAGGACTCATTCGTCCCTCAGCGACAGCTTTTTTGATGTAAGTGATAAAACCGTCTCGGTGTTTCTGTTTGAGGTCTTCGGGATTATCTTTGTCGTAACCAGCAAGAACCTTTCGGTAGACAGTTTTAAGAAGTAGCCTTGTCGCTACCTTATCATACTCAATATCTTCTTTAATATTTTGAATGGCAGCGTTAATGGTCGCCTGATCCATCTCTTCAGTTGAAATACCGTCGTAGAGCGTGAAGCGAGTTTCAGTTGCGATTTGAGTCACCATCGAAACGGGGTCGGAAAGACCTTGGCAGGCACGTTCGATCGAACGGTTGATGAGGTCGGCATTGAACGGTTCGCGAGTTCCGTCGTGCTTTGTGATGGTGATACTCATGATGTATGTCTAAGAAATTAATTGAGCTAATAATTTTTGTTGCGTCTCCTTATTGTACGAAAAATCACTGCGGATGGATAGTGTGGATAAGTATTTTTTTCTAGCGCGATACAGAAATAATTTCGTGTAAAGATCGTCGCTAAAATAACGCGCAACCGTCACCGATTTTCAGATGATTTTTTTGTAAAAATCCGGCGTTCGTTTCGAGAACATAACGAGCTGGAGTGTTTGGAGAATAAATTGCCGGATATGTTGCAGGCGAAAGATTTTCTTTTGCATACACGATCGTGCATTTTTCATCAAGCCAGATGATATCAAGTGAAAAATGCATATCCTTCATCCAAAATGGGTAAATATCCGAGTCTGGAAAAATAAAAAGCATAGCTTGATCACCAGGAAGCGTCAGTCGGTCGCCTAAACCCTTCTCTCGCAGCGCGTCATTGTCGGCAATAAGGAGATTGAGGGTTGTTGTACCGAAAGAAATCGATGAAAAAGACCCTGGTTTTTTTGCGGCGACAACAACTTGGGGAGTAATGACTATATTTTTAACAACTGGACTGGCGGGCATTACTTTATAGAGCGACGAAGCCCACACAAATACGACGATAAGCCCCAAGAGTCCTGCCAAAGCGATTTCTAGGTCTCTCAATTTCATAGATACCTTATTGTATCATTGTACATTTCGCTTGCATAATAAAATGACCTGTGTAACAATGATCTGGCTGGAATACCTCTTGTTCTTTATACTTGAAATGCCCCAAATACACCAACTTGCGCAAGCATTCAAGGCCAGCCGAAACCCCGATTCTATACCCACAACACCTCGAATCGGGGTTTTCTTTTTCTAAAAATGAACGGTAAGGGGACTGCCCAGTCCGGTCACGTAATCATAGCGTTTTCGAGCAGTGCAATAATAGCGACAGTCACCATTGGTACCGCTTACGATATCGCGAAAGTAAGAGGCGTAGTGAGCCGAAGCTTTGTCGCCATAAAGATGGTCGTTTGAAGCAGAAAGGCCGAGCGATTGGATGGCTGCCCATT
>CAZYVN010000101.1:0-2375 GCA_964650925.1 uncultured Candidatus Saccharibacteria bacterium | reverse complement strand
AAAATACAGGGGGGAATGTGAAAGGCAATGAAAATATTGGTGGGGTCATTGGTAAGGAGGTTGACCCCGCCACTCATATAGGTGAGCATGGCTGAGTAGGCGCTGATGTCATTCATTAAAACCTTTTCGAGGTAACCGATTTTTTGCTTTGAAAGATAACTCCAGTTTGCTTCAAGAGTCATGTCGAAGAGTTTTTCGCGAGTGGTTTTGATATAGTCGGTGCGGATTCGGTCGGTAATGTAGTTGGTGAGAAATGTCGTAATCGCTTTGAAAATAAAAAGTAAGGCGATCAAGATGAGTAAGTATTTTAGCGAATAGGGAATATGGGCGAAAGCAAAAATCTTTTCGATGCTGCGAGAGATGATGTCGGTCGGTTTATCTTGACCTTTGACAATAAATGAAAAAAGCGGGATGACGGTATTAATCCCGATACCTTCGGTGAGGCCGCTTAAGAAGCCAACGAGAATAAGCAGAGCAATCTTGTAGCGATAAACGCCGAAAACTCTCCAGAAGAGCTTGACGCTGACCCATAGCTTGTTTTCCATTTGATTAAATAGTAAGCTGTGCTAAACTTTTTCTATGATTATACACAAAATCCTGAGGAATACAATTATCACTGGTTTGTTTGCCGTCTTGTTCGTACCGCTTATTCGTTTCGATTTTTTGTTCTTTCCGTTTATTACCGGTAAAAATTTCGTCTTCAGAGCCCTCGTCGAACTTGTTTTCGCGCTCTGGGTCATCCTTGCTTTAAAAGACAAACAGTATCGACCGAAGTGGAGCCTCTTGGGAGCAGCAATGACGATCTTTGTCGGTATCATGCTTATCGCCGATATTTTCAGTGTTAATCCCGCTAAAAGTTTATGGTCGAATTATGAACGCATGGAAGGTTGGGTTACCCTTATCCATCTTCTTGCGTATTTCATCGTTGCCGGCGCGGTTCTTTCGACCGAGAAGATCTGGAATTATTTTATCAATACTAATCTTTTCGTCAGCGCCATTGTTTGCATCTACGGTTTTCTCCAACTCGCTCACGCTATTCCCATTAACCAAGGCGGCGTCAGACTCGACGCGACATTCGGCAATGCCGCTTACTTGGCCGGGTATGCTCTCATTCAAAGTTTTCTCACTCTTTTCATGGCCTGGCGGTACCGCCGATTCACGTGGGCGGTTGTCGGCTACGGTATTTTGTTTGTGTGCGAATGTATTATTCTTTTCTATACGGAAACTCGAGGTGCAGCCCTCGGTTTTATTGGCGGCTTGATCCTCTCTCTGCTTTTGTTCCTAATCATCAGTTCTTTCCGCAAAGAAACACAATTTCAAGCTGCTCGATATACTTCGATCGGTGTTCTGGCAATTATCGTTATTTTTGTCGGCTCCCTCTGGTCTGCTCGCAATAGTCAGTTTGTCCAATCGAACTCAACCCTTCATCGTCTAACCTCGATTTCAGCTGCCGACGCCGCGCCTCGTAAGATGATCTGGAACATGGCCTGGCAGGGTTTCAAAGAGAGTCCGAAGACGGTACTTATCGGTTGGGGACAGGAGAGTTTCAACTTTGTCTTTAACAAATACTACGATCCGAGAATGTACGGTCAGGAGCAGTGGTTTGACCGCGCTCACAATGTTTTCTTCGATTGGTTAATCGCCGGCGGTGTTTTTGGTCTCCTTGGTTATTTGTTGCTCTTTGTTCTGGCCCTTTGGTATGTTTGGAAAAATAAAAATTGGAGCTTGATTGAAAAATGTTTATTTACGGGACTTTTTGCCGGCTACTTCGTTCACAACTTTTTCGTCTTCGACAACATCACCAGCTACATCATGTTTGCCTCGCTTCTAGCCTACGTTCATTGGAGCTCAGCCGTTGAACCAATCAAGGTATTTAATAATGCCGCTGAGGCTTCGGAAGAAAACATCATTCGTATCGGTGTGCCGATTACGATCGTTGTTTTCATTATTGTTCTTTATGTAGTTAACATCCGACCGCTCAATGCCAACATCGCTCTTCTAAACGGTCTCTCGAAAGCTCAACCGGCAAGTTACCAGGCTTCCATCGAAGATATTAAAAAAGCTCTTTCATATCGAAGTTTTGGTACGGCCGAGATTATTGAGCAGCTCACCAGCCTTTCGTTTAACGCGGCCGATAGTCCAAACGTTCCCGATGATATCAAACGTCAGTACTTCGCTTTAACCCAAAGCGAACTCGGCGCCTATGCCAAGGCTCACGACAATGACGCTCGCTACCAGTTTATCTACGGTACCTTCCTCGATCACTTTGGTCTCTACACCGACGCTACCGGCTATCTCGAAAAGGCTCACGCTTTGTCGCTGAAAAAGCAGACTATCATGTTTGAATTGGGATCAAACTATTTTGCTCAAAATTT
>CAZYVN010000100.1:0-2383 GCA_964650925.1 uncultured Candidatus Saccharibacteria bacterium | reverse complement strand
TTTAGCCGAAAAAGCTTTCAACACCTTTAAGGACGCTTTTCTCCTCGATACGTCCTTCGATCAAGCTCGACTTTATTTCGCCAAAGTAACTTCGGTTATTTTCGAACAAGTGGTTAAGAAGGATCCAAAAAATTACCAAGCTCATTACAATCTGGCGAGCGCCTATGCCGTTCTTGGCGAGAAAGACAAAGCCATCAACGAAGTCAACATCATGATCGGCCTCAATCCCGCCTTTAAAACCCAAGGCCAACAAATCATCAAAAGCCTTCAAAGCTAGCTGAATGTCGTTAAAGTATTTGCAAACCTGATGATAGGTGATATGTTTACTGTCAGTTATGAATGAGATCAAAAAAACATGCGTTTTTGTTCGCTGCCTGAAGTCAAGCGTCGAGAAATTACCCGCAATGATCTTGCCTGGGCATTTCTAACGAATATTCCGATTACACCCGGGCACACCCTTATCTCACCGCGCCGATGCGTGGCAAAGCTTGAGGATATTTCGAACGATGAACGATTGGCAATCCTTACAATGGCCGATCGGGTTATGAGGGCTTTGCGTCTTTATGGACAAGCTGAAGGGTTCAACTGTGTCTGGAACCAGGAAAAACTTGCCGGACAATCTGTTCCGCACTTTCATCTTCACATCATCCCACGAAAAGAAGGAGACACCGGACTACTGGGATATGATCCGCGAAGTATGATGTATCGAACGGGAGATCGCGATCCGCTTCCTGAAGAAGAGCTTGCGATCGTCAGCCAAAAGATAAAAAGTTTAATGACTTGACTTTTGGGAAAGGATCTGCTAGGATGGGGGAGTGTGAGTACTAACGTTGTTGGTACCGAAAACAAAAAGACGTTAGGTCCCGCCTCGGCGGGACTTTGCGTTTTTATTCAATTTAAAAACGCTGCAATATCGAGTTTGATCGGGCTCTTCGCAGCGCGGCCGGCGCGAGAAAATCATGCGGGCCCAGGCAAATTCGATATTGCAGCGTTTTCCAATATATACTATTATTAATAACACGTTATTGTACCGATTCTTGATCGACGGCTGTACTCACATATACTTTTTGTTTTGGAGCTAACACCCGTCGATCAATAATCGGTATATATCAATGAACATCGAAACGAATGTTTCGCTCAAAAACCTGACGACGTTTAAAATAGGAGGCGCAGCTTCCTATTTTGCTTTAGTTGAAACTCGGGAAAAGCTTCTTGAGGCGATCTCTTTCGCGGATGAAAAAAAACTCAGTTGGTTTATCCTTGGCGGCGGCTCGAATGTTCTCGTCTCCGATGAGGGTTACAAAGGTTTGGTGATTAAACTTGCAATCAAAGGCATCGATTTCAAAGATCTTGGCGATACGGTTGAAGCAACGGTTGGAGCCGGAGAAAGTTGGGATGGTTTCGTCGAAACCTGTGTTTCCCGGAGTTTGTACGGAATCGAAAATCTCTCGGCTATTCCCGGAACCGTTGGCGCCGCACCGGTCCAAAACATCGGCGCTTATGGGATGGAAGTAAAAGATGCCATCCGTTCGGTAGTTGTATGCAACACCGAGTGTTTAACTTTCGAAACCCTAAATAAGGAAGAATGTCGTTTTGGCTATCGCGATAGTATTTTCAAAAAGCCGGAAGGAAAAAAATATAGTATCGTCGAAGTTGTTTTTGAACTCAAGAAAAAATCATCGCTTGTTACTTCCTACAAAGACGTTGCGGCATATTTTGAACGTCTCAAAAAAATACCAACACTTACCGATGTCCGTGCCGCAATCATTGAAATCCGAAAAGGCAAGTTTCCCGATTTGAATAAATATGGGACAGCAGGATCTTTTTTCAAGAACCCGATTATTACAAGGGAGCATTATCAAAAATTGTTACTGACATATCCGGCGATGCCGCACTATCCTGTCGGTAATTGTCATGTAAAAATTCCGCTCGCTTGGATTCTCGACAATGTTTGTAACATTAAAGGAGCCCGCCGAGGCGATGTCGGCTCCTATCCGCAACAAGCCTTGGTACTCGTCAATTGGGGCAACGCCACAGCCGTCGAAGTAAAAGCATATGCCCAGGAGATAAGCTCATTAGTTAAATCCAAAAGTGGCATTGATATCGAACCGGAAGTCCAGTATATGTAAGGATTATCAGCCACTCTTTTTATTTACCAGTCATTCTGATATAGTACAGAGATGTCTTTTTTAAAGAACGTATTTGGCGACGGCAACGAAAAAAAGCTGAAAAAATACTATGCGGTCGTCCCAAAAATCAACGCTCTCGAGGCCAACACCTCGAGCCTTAGCGATGAACAACTCAAAAATAAAACGCCGGAATTTAAGAAAAAACTTGAGGGCGGCATGACCCTCAATGATATTTTACCAGAGGCTTTTGCCGT
>CAZYVN010000099.1:0-2387 GCA_964650925.1 uncultured Candidatus Saccharibacteria bacterium | reverse complement strand
TTCAAAATCTGTTGCCTCAATGTCGGCCTGGCTGATACCCAGCTTTTCGTTAACATAACTGGCAAGCCAGCACTCCTTCTTAATCCTCGCAATCGCCCTCGCATCCCGCCCAACCGCTCTCTCAAATGTCATTTCGATTGTTATTTCCATGCAGACCTCCACCGCTCAAGCTACCACGTTTAATAAGGGGTGTAAAGTACTGGAGAAGATTTATTCGGATAGTAGATGATGGCTATTCTATCGGACAAAATAAAAATATACTTCCATCTTCTAGGCCTGCGATATCAATAATGTCTCTTACTTTTGATAATGCACTCCAGGAATTTCTCTCACTCGTGGTTACCGATCTACCAAAACCAGTTTTAAACTGACTTTCCATTTTTAAAGTGATCAGATTTTCTCTAATATCAGTTACAAAATTCTTAACCGTATCTTTATAAATAATCATTACAATTTATTATATTTAGTATTTTTCCATTTCTTGCTTATTCTTCCACTGAAAGTGTTCCATAACTTCAGTGGCTTCCAGAACAACCGAAAGCGACACATCTTTTGGATTGTGAAATTGTTTCCAATCTCGAGCGTCTCGGAAAGCCACAATGCGCTTTGTGAGTTTATTAACCTCGTCCATATCACTGCTATTATGCGCTTTTTTGGGGGAAAATACCAGTTTTAGATTGTTTTCCTCTTCAACACCTCAATCACCTTCCCATTGATCATAAAATCATCTTCGGCGTGGATGTAGATGGGTTTGAAGGAGTTGTCGGAGGATTCGGAGATGAGCATGATGGCGTTTTTGCGGTCGTCGACTTTGAATTTTTTGAGATTGGCGGCGCCGTCGATAATTGAGAGGACGTAATCGCCGTCGTGAGGCTTGGTTTCGGTGCCGTCGATGATGACGTAATCGCCTTCTTCGATCGATTTGCCGCCGACGTTGGCCAAGTTCATTGAATTACCAAAGGCAGTCACGGCGAAAATACCGTCTTTTTTCGAAACGGTTTTCTTGGAGACTTTTACATAGCCTTCGATATTTTCTTCAGCCAAAATCTCGGCCGGACCGCAGTTAGCGGAACCGATGAGTGGAATAAGGATCGAATCAAAACCAAACTCGGCGAGAAACGGTGACTCTTCGGCTACTTGTGGAATATCTTTTGCAGCAATGCTGATGCCACGGGGCTGATGCGACTCCTTATCGAGATAACCGGCGTCTTGAAGCTTCATGACGTAATGGTGAGCAGTCGAAACCGACGCAAGTTTGAAATGTTTGCGGATTTCTTGAAGCGACGGCGCGTAGCCCTTTCGAGCTTCGTACTGTTTTATAAAATCAAAAACGTGTTTTTGATTTTTGGTAAGCGTAGGCATAAATTTCTAATTAGTTTCTAATGCTAATAGAATAATTATAGAAAATAACTAGAAACAACACAAGCTCACTTATCCCCAGGGCATCTCGATTGGCGCCTTGCCGTCCAAACGCTGGTGGGGAAAAAGAAACCAAGCGGTGTTGACCAGCCGAAAAACCGTATTAATGAAGTGCGGCTCGGGCACATGTCTAACGAAAAAGTTGATAAGCCAGCGACGTTCGACTTCACCATTTTTCTCTTCAAAAATCGCCAGGATGACTTGATTGGCCGTAACCGATATGCCGAGCATGTCTATCACCTGCTCGAGTATTATCCTCACGTCTCGCCGCAGTTCTTGGAGGGCGAGTTTGTTCTCCTTTTTTTGTATTCTTTTTTTCATACTCAAAAAGTATACAAAACCGAGATGAATTTTTGATGAAAAAGTTCTAAACTTACTCTTCCAAAAAAAGTCGGGCCAGACGCAACTCGTCAAAGGAATACGCATCTTTTAACATCGTCCGCACTGGAGAAAGCTTGTAATCGCCGTTCTTTTTAAACGATTCTTTGAATGCTTGGTGAATAATAGTCAAATCCTTCGCCTCCGGTTTTAAATAATCAATATCAAAATCATCTAACTTAAAATTGGCTTTTTGGCGCTCGGCAAGTTTTTCGAGATGGTCAATAATGGTAACTGGCGCGAGATCCCGAGCCTTCGACATCTCTTTAAGCGTCTTCTTTTCTTTGATGAGCGCAAGTGTCTTATCATACGTCGAAACCCGTTCTTTCTTTTCTCGTACCGCCTCGGGAATTTTTTGCGCATAGATCGTGCCGCCGTTTTTCATAATAAAGCCCTCGTGAAATTTCTTTTTTTCAGCTGCAGTAATCGCGCCGATGTACTGTCTGGCTGCCATTGAATTTTCTTTGAGTGTCCGATCAAACATTAATACATCTCGGTCAATCCTGAGGGCAATGTCGTTAAAACCCACCAATTTAAGGCCCACCAACGTCCGAACACGCGAAAGCGCCACATAACCCTGTCCGGCAACA
>CAZYVN010000098.1:2076-2420 GCA_964650925.1 uncultured Candidatus Saccharibacteria bacterium | reverse complement strand
GAATGTTGACTGATTTCCTTAAAATTCCGGTCTACATTGCCGAGGATTCGCTTACCGCTATCGCTAGGGGTACCGGCATTATTCTTGAGGATATGGAAAAGTATCACGAAGCTCTGATTGTGAACGAAGATGAACTACCCCCTACAAAGTAATCGCGATATCCGAAACCGTCGGCGCATCCTAAGCCGAGTCGGCCTTTTTCTGGTGCTGGTGGTCTTTATTCATGTGGTTTTTCCAAAATTGTTCCCGCGGATTTTTTTAGGCGTAACGACGCCGCTTTGGAAAGCCGAGGGTTTGGCGACCGGCAATGGAGGCGGATTTTGGGGATATTTTATGTTTACACG
>CAZYVN010000098.1:0-2066 GCA_964650925.1 uncultured Candidatus Saccharibacteria bacterium | reverse complement strand
ACGGGCGCTTCTCGAGGAGAACAATCGCCTCAATGCCGAGAATCAATCGCTTAAAAATCAATTGCTCGCCACTTCAGAACTCCAACAAGAAAATGAAACCCTTAAAACACTCCTAGGCCGGATACCTAAAGAGAATGGCATCGTAGCGACAGTCTTGGAAAGACCGCCTAAAACCGCCTACGATAGCGTGGTCATTGATGCCGGTTCAGCCGAAAATATCGCCGTTTCGGATAAGGTTGCCGTCGATGGGGTTATCGTTATTGGCGAAGTAACCGATGTCTTCAGCCATGTTTCAAAAGTCAAACTGTATTCGACCGCCGGTGAAAAAACCGATGTGCTCGTCGGGAGCTCGACCATTCCGGTCACGGCCGTGGGTCGAGGTGGCGGCAATTACGAAGCCCAGGTACCACGCGACGCCAAAATTAAAATTGGTGATACGGTCACTCTTCCGTCGACTGCACCGGAAATATTTGCTACCGTTGGCGAGATTGTCACCGATCCGGCCCGCACATTTCAGATGATTCTTTTTAAAGCCCCTTACAATATTTCAGAGCTTAACAAGGTAGAGATTCTTAAAAACGACCATGAGGCGCTGGGTGGCTGACAGTTTAATGCTTGTGGCGGTTGTTTTCCTGCCGTGGTGGGCGGCAATCGCTTTTGGTTTGTGGTGCGCTTGGCAGTTTGAGCCTTATTATGAAGGTTTGGTGGTCGGTCTGGCTTTTGATTCGCTCTATGGAGTTAGCCTTGATCGGTTTCATCGTGTAGCGTTAGTCTATACTTTTGCCGCTGTTATTATTATGGTCGCCGCGTCGTTTTTAAAAAAGCGTCTTAGCCTCTGAGATTGAAAATGATATACTTACTTTTGTGAACCGTAAATTTAAAAAAGGGGACATCGCTCCCGACGAGATTTTTATCGACTCGGAAAACCTACCGGAGTTCGATACGTATCAGTTCGAAGGTCGTCTCGAAAAACCGATTTCAAAAGCCAGTATTATTTTTTTAGGGGCTTTTTTTCTCATTATTGGCGTCCTCTATTCTTCCAAAGTGTGGTCGCTGCAGATTACCAATGGTCAAGTCTACGCCGAGCGCAGCGAAAATAATCGCCTACGCAATACCGTTATTTTTTCCCAAAGGGGAGTGATCTATGACCGCAATGCTACCGAGCTTGCTTGGAATGAATACAACGACCAAACAAACGTCTCGTCTCGTCGTTATGCTTCAATTGCCGGCATCGCTCATCTTCTCGGCTACGTCAAATACCCATCGAAAGATACATATGGCTTTTATTACCGGGACGATTTTCAGGGTGTGGAAGGAATCGAAAAAACCTATGATGCTAATTTGAAGGGTGAGAATGGTTTGCGAATTGTTGAAATCAATGCCCTAGGCAAGATTCAGTCGGAAAGCGTCATTAAGCCGCCAAAAGACGGTCAAAATTTGACGTTGTCTGTTGATTCTCGTCTACAGACCGAGCTTTATACCTCGATGGAAAATCTTGCTCAAACCTACAACTTTGAAGGCGGAGCGGCTGTCATTATGGATGTTCATAGTGGGGAATTACTTTCATCGACCAGCTATCCCGAGTACGATTCCGAAGTGCTTACCGATGGTAGTGATGCCGCTAAAATTCAAAAATATATCGAAGATCCCAAAAAACTTTTCCTCAACCGTGTTATTCAAGGCGCCTACACACCGGGCTCAATCGTTAAACCAATCATGGCACTCGGCGTTCTTAATGAAGGCATCATCGATCCGGCCAAAAAAATATTGAGTACTGGTTCGATTTCAGTGCCCAATCCCTACGATCCGACCAAGTTTTCAATTTTCAAAGACTGGAAAGCTCTTGGCTGGGTCGATTTACGTCAGGCCATCGCCAATTCCTCCGACGTCTATTTTTACAGCGTCGGCGGCGGCTACGGTGACCAAAAAGGGATAGGCATCAGCAACATCGACAAGTACGCCAAACTCTTTGGTTTTGGTCAAAAAACCGGCATCAATCTCCCTGGTGAAATCAGTCGAGCAATTCCTTCTCCGGAGACAAGCAAACCTACGGCGTCGCTCCGATC
>CAZYVN010000097.1:0-2432 GCA_964650925.1 uncultured Candidatus Saccharibacteria bacterium | reverse complement strand
GAGGCAACGCCGGATTGAGCGTAAGCGGCGCAACCGGAGCGCGGTTGAGGATGGTTTGGTAGAGATTGATGATGTCGAGGCGGCGTTGATCGACTTGAGGGGTTGGAGAAGAAGTCGGGGTTGGGGTTGGCGTAGGGCTAGGTGAAAACGAAGGCGTAGGTAATGGAGAGGCTGACGGTGAGATGGTTGAAGATGGAGTTAGAGAAGGGCTTGAAATTAATTTTGGAAATATGAGCGGTGGTGGAGTAGCGAGAGGAGAAAACACCGGCATTGGAGAAGGATAAACGATTGCTGGAGCTGGCGCGGGTGGAGTGATTACCATACTTTGCCCTTCTGCTGCTTTAAAGGTTTGCTGGGTAACGGTGCGCTGAGTTTGAGTCGGGGTTGTATTCGACGAATCACTGCCGCCGAAACAATCAGGACTACTCTTTTCAAGGGCGATCATTTGAGTTTGATAAGTAGCCGCGGCTTTTTTAAAGGCAGCCTCTTTGCTTGTAAACTCCTTAATCTTCGAGTTGATAAGATGCTTAACGTAAAGTTCAACTGCGGTGTAGTTAAGACAATAAGCTGCAGTATAGCCCCCTATCGAAACATTGTATGAGTCTCCTACCGCCGACATTAGCAAAGAACAGTAGGGGTTGCTGCCGACTACCCGACTTGCAGATGCTACAACCGCATAAGAATCAAGAACGGCCACTTCGGCACTTCCAAATTTTTTAGCCCCTTCGCTTGTGACGGGCATGAGTAAAGAAATGTTGTTCTCAACGAAATCTTGGATTTTTTTAGCCAAAGCTTTATATGCGACATTGTCTGTTGTTGTCTGCAATTGAGCAAAATCGTCCTGGTATTGTTTGAATTTCTTATCGAAATCAGCCGACACAGCATCGAAAGTTGGTGTTGTATCTATTTTAGGATTGAGAGTTCCGACATAGTCAATTTCCTTTGTCGTTTGGTCGACACATTGAGCGGAAATGTCTGAAATTCCCGAGACCGGAATCTGGGCGTCAAAACCTGCAGGGAGAATTACCGCGGAAAATCCCCCGTCGGACTTCTTCATCTTATCCACTTCGATTTTGGTGGCCTGTTCAGCCTGCAATCGAGTATCAAGCATCACTGAGGCATTAAGAGCGGTCACTCTTTTGGCATTGAGAATATCCCAGGCGGCTTTTTTATTGTAACAAGCGGCTACTTTTCCTTGATTGCTGAGCATATCGGGGTATCGCTTGAGCACATCGGCGGGAATACAGCTCGCCGCAGGTGAAAACAGCGTACCCGCAGGAAACATCTGGCTTATTTTGAGTACACCGGTACCGCCACTATCGTCGCTTTCGAGCGTGACAGCCACTTTTGCGGGAATTTGTTCAGCTGAGACGAGAAATGGAATAGCCGCAGCGACAAGAATAGCGAGAACAAGAGAAGATTTCTTATTAGACCGCATAATTCTCTTATTATACAGTTCGCTTAATAGACGAGAAAGTGTATAAGTTCTTAAAAACAGAAGAGTTTTTGGGCATTTTTGACAAGCTGTGATTTCACTTTTTCCAGATCTTCACCCCTGATTTCAGCAATTTTTTTGACAACCTCGATAACATAGAGCGGCTCATTGCGCTTGCCGCGATAAGGGACCGGTGTGATGTAGGGACAATCCGTTTCGGTCATAATCATATCAAGTGGCGCGTTTTTTACGACTTCCCGATACTCCTTCGCGAAAGTGATCACACCGGTAAAAGAAATGGTGAAACCAATATCAAAAAACTTCTTAGCTGTCTCATAATCACCGGCAAAGAAATGAACGTTGCCCCGTAACGTAGCAGTGGGATTCGCAGTGTAGGATTTAAGAATAGTCAGAGCATCATCGTAGGCGTTCCCTCCTTCCCCGCTTCGAATGTGGAGCATTAAAGGTTTTTTGACTTCATTGGCAAGTTCGATATGTTGTATAAAAATATCTTTTTGTTTTTTGATCGACTCTTCGTCGAGGCGATAGTAATCAAGGCCACACTCGCCTATCGCCACCACTTTGGGTTCGTTGGCCAGGGCACGATACATCGCAACATCGAAGCTTTCAGCCCGAGAGGTAAACCCTGCCTCGCCCGACGGAGCCTTGGCGAAGTCGGGGCCTAATTCTTTTTCATCATGATGTGACTTGGCTGTGTGCACTGGATGGAGTCCAACAATCGCATATACGCCTTTCTTATACTTACGGGCAATCTCAAGCGCTTTCTTCGAAGTGTCGATTTGAGTGCCGACATTAATCATCCAAATATTGTTATCCAAGGCACGTTTAATAACCTCGTCGCGATCGGTGTCGAAAGCAGCAAAATTAACGTGTGCGTGAATGTCTATATAACCTGGCATTTTGGCTCGATGGTGGAAGCGGTGATGGGAACCTTTCTTTTGATCGGGCTCTTCGCAGCGCGGCCGGCCCGAGAAAA
>CAZYVN010000096.1:1307-2452 GCA_964650925.1 uncultured Candidatus Saccharibacteria bacterium | reverse complement strand
GGAAGCGTTTACATTCGTTTCAGCTGGTGGGGGAGCAATGCTTGATTATCTCGCCAATGGTAATTTGCCGGGAATCGAGGCGTTGGGCTGATCTCCCTTGGAAGGGAGCACTGTGTACTCACAGGAGGGATGTAATTTTCTTAGAGTTTCCTTCGAAATCATTCCTATCTCCTTTTACTTCCGAATTCGGAAAAACCCAGATGTGGGCATGAGGGACTTCATCGCCGACGATCTTGCTGAGGATAAAGTCGGTCTGGAAGGCCTTGCGTTGGGCAAGGGCGATTTTTTTGACGACTTCAAAGTAAGCGCCGACGTTTTTGTGGTCCCAGACCCAGCGAACATGAGTCTTTGGAATCACTTGAGTATGACCAGGGGATTGAGGATGGATGTCGAGAAATGCTAAAAAGGCATCGTCCTCGTAAACTTTATGCGCCGGAATTTGCCCGGCCACGATTTTACAGAAAATACAATCCATACCAAAAGTATAGCATGCTATACTTTTTCATATGACTACCTACCAGCTGCGCAAAGAGATCCCTTCGGAAGCGGCAAAGGAACTTGAGACTTATCCGGAAATTGTCCGTCACCTTCTTTTTCACCGAGGCATCGTCAAAAAAGCTGATGCCGAACGTTTTTTAAAGCCGGAGTATGATCGCGATATCCATAACGCCTTTCTTTTGAAAGATATGGAAAAAGCGGTTAATCGAATTTTAGAGGCGATACAAAAGGGCCAGAAAACCATGATTTATAGCGATTATGACGCTGATGGCATACCGGGAGCAGTGGTTTTGCATGATTTTTTCAAAAAGATTGGTTATCTTAATTTTGAAAATTACTTTCCACATAGATATGAGGAAGGTTATGGGCTGAATCACGAAGCGATAGACACCTTTCGTGACAACAACATTAATCTCATTATTACTATCGATTGCGGTACGGCCGATGTCGAGCAGGTGGCCCGGGCTCAGAGCTACGGCATCGATGTTATCATTACCGATCACCATCTTTCACAGGGGGCGAAAATTCCCGCCGCCTACGCCATAATTAATCCGAAGCAACCCGATTGCGAGTTTTCGGATACTATGTTGTGCGGTTCTAGGGTTGCGTATACGTTTGTACAGGGGGTAATAAAGAGAAACGAGCAA
>CAZYVN010000096.1:0-1297 GCA_964650925.1 uncultured Candidatus Saccharibacteria bacterium | reverse complement strand
GGTGTGGAATGCTCCGGATGGTAGGGTGGGGGGTTCGGGGGTGGTGTATAAGTTGGTGCAGGGGATAATTAAGAGAATCAATCAGGCCCTCGACTCCAGCGGAAGAGGGGGTTCGCTCGGGATAGCCCCGCCGAAGGCGGGGCTAGAAAAATGGTACCTCGATATGGTAGGGCTTGCGACTATGGCTGATATGGTGCCGCTTCAAGGAGAAAATCGGGTATTCGCCCACTATGGTTTGAGGGTGCTGCGAAAGACTCCTCGCCTTGGCCTTCGGAAACTCATCGAAAAAAGCAAGTTGCGGCAAACGGATATCTGCGAGGATGACATTGGTTTCACTATCGCGCCAAGGATTAACGCCGCTTCACGGATGGGGGATCCGGTTCAGGCCTTTCAATTACTTACGGCGACTGACGATGCGACCGCCGAAACCCTTTCCAATCATTTGAATAAAATAAACGATGAGCGCAAAGGCCTTGCCGGAGTCATCACCAAAGAAATCAAACGACAGATTAAGAAAAGAGCCGAAAGCGAAACAATGAAAAAGGTGTTGGTGGTCGGTAATCCGGATTGGAAGCCGCCTTTGCTGGGTCCGGTTGCTAGTAATTTGAGTGACGAGTTTGGCGTACCGGTGTTTTTATGGGGCAGATCGGATGGAGAACTTATCAAAGGCTCATGTCGTTCGGACGGTCGGGTTAATTTGGTTGAACTGATGTCAAAGACGCCGGAAGGGACTTTTGCCGGTTTTGGCGGCCATAAAATGTCAGGTGGCTTCTCAGTCAACCATGAAAATATTCATTTATTGGAAGAAGCCTTGTGTAAGGCCTATGAGCATCTCGAGAAAGAGGTGCCGAAAACCGAAGATGTTTTCATTGACGGCAAATTAACCCTCAATGATGTGAACTGGGTGGTATATGAAAGCATTGCTCAACTAGCGCCGTTTGGCACGGGCAATGAAAAACCAGTTTTTCTTTTTGAAGGAATTACTATCGACGAAGTAAAACTTTTTGGAAAGGAGAAAAATCACCTTGAACTTATCTTTAGGAATAGCCAAGGAAAAAAAGTCTCAGCTATTGGTTTTTTCACAACCGTCGACTCTTACGATAAAAAAATTGCCAGAGGTGAAAAAATAAATCTCATTGCCACTCTGGAAAAATCGACGTTTCGTAATTTTCCCGAACTTCGACTGAGGATTGTTGATGTGGTTTAAATCCTCTTGTAGTAAAATAACAGACATGGAACACATCATTATTTTCACCGACGGTGCTTCGAAAGGTAATCCGGGACCGGGAGGCTGGGG
>CAZYVN010000095.1:0-2552 GCA_964650925.1 uncultured Candidatus Saccharibacteria bacterium | reverse complement strand
TCTATCAAAACATGGGGAAATTCGAGAAGGCGGAATCCTGTTACAAGGAAGCGGCAGAGTCCTACAGAGCAATTCTGGGCGAAGACCATAAGTCCTATCGCATGGCCCTTGAGGCGCTCGCCCGCTTGTACGCGCGCGCTCAGATGTACGAGAAGGCCGGTCCGATCCTGGAGGAATTGGAAAACCGCTACCGGGAAGCCGAAGGGGGAAAAAGCGGGGAAGGGATTGATGGGGGTTTCCGCCAAATTGGATCCGGGACCGGCTCGGGAGGCCAAAGTCGCCGGGTTTGAACAACATTTCAATCAATTGACCACTCAGGTTGCCAAAATCCGCGTCGACACTAATCGAGAAAAGGCCGAGGCGGATGCGATCGGTGTTCGTTACAATGCGCTGGTCTCGGCTGCCGAACTGCTTCAAAAGAAGGCCGATGCCGCGTCAGAGCCGCAGAAATCGGAACTCAACGCTTCGCTCGAAAAGCTTCTCGGTCAGATCGAAGAACTGGCTCCGGAAATGGATCGAGAGAAAAAAGAGGCTGAAGATGCTGTCGCCTTCCTTCATGAGTTTGAAAAGGCTGCTGAAGAGGCGGCTACCAAGCTCAAATCGGCGCGTAGTCAATTGGCAAATGCCAAGCGCGACATGGAGCGAGCCAGTCTTGAAAAAGATCGGGCTCACGAGCACGCCGAACAGGCGGCGGTGTTGAGTGGCGTTCGTTCGCAAACGGATTCGTTTGGAGTAGCCCTTTCGGCCATGCAGAAAAAAGCCCAGGCCGATCGACAAGCGGCTGATGCCTCGAATCTCAAGGCGCAGCTTTTGTCGAAACCCGCCCCGGATGAGCTCAAGGACGATCACAATATCGCCCAAGCCTTGGCCGAGGTCACCGATATCAAACCCAAACTTTCGGCCACCGAGCGCTTGGCTGCCCTCAAAAGGCGGAGCGAGCCTGTCGCCGCATAAGGCAATTGTTCTGTCAACATCGCCGCGTAAACCTCTGGTTTACGCGGCTTTTCTTTTGATAAAAAGTGTAATAAAAAACTCCGCGGTTAGGCGGAGTGAGATTTTTTCTTCAGACCTCGATCACGGGTTTCAGATTTGAAAAGTAGTTTTGAGCATGGTGTTGGAGGTTGCCCTTAACAACATTTCTCAGTCCCTTGGCAACAAAGTAGACGATGAAGGTTTCAACCACGAGCAACATTCCTGTCACGATGTTCCCGGCTGCAATGGTTCCGAACGTAAGGCTTAGGTATAATAACCAACTCGACAATTTGAGTAGAGGGCCAGACTTTTTAAGGACATGGATGTGTCTCGGTTCCAGTAATTCGACTGACTTGTGTTCCTTCTTGGAGTCCGCAGTCGCCGCTATGAGGGCGGTTGACGATGTCACAACGGCGAGAGGTGCATACAACCAGATTATTGCGATTGCGATGTTGACGAACGGTTGTAATTGATTGCCGTAAAAAATGGCGGCAACCATGGTTGAGGTTAAGAAAGAATAAGCGAGATAAATAATGAGGTGCGTCATGGGACTTACTCCGAATTTTTTCTTTTCTTCGGATAACGCAGTCCAGATTTCTTCCAGGAAAGCCCGTTGTTCCGACGTGATATCGGCTTTGCGCAGAAGCTTCTCTAACTTCGGACTTAATGTGCTGTACATTATTTGCCTTTCTTTTGATTTTGATTCAAGGAAAACGTTCTGGCATTACATTATCACTCTACAGTAACTTCGTCAATACCACAATAAAAACTCCGCCGTTAGGCGGAGTGGGGAGGGGGGAAATTATTTGTTGTAAGAACTGCCGGGCGGATCATAAACAAAGATTTCGAAGTCTTTGAGGAGATCCTTGAGCATCGGTTCAACCACGCTCCACCGACCGCCGGCTCGATTGCAGCCGATGCGGGGAAGGTGAATGGAGGCGTTGTCGTTACAGATGTGGGCAATAATCTTGTTGCCGTTACCAAGCGGAACGTCGAATCCCTCATCATCCCGGACGATTGGAAAGAGAAGTTTCTGGCCAAAATTGAAACCTGGCAAGCCGATGAAAACGGAGTGACCCAATCTCAAATTGAGAAACTTCGGGCCGAACTCTCGACCGTCAAAGCCAGTTTGCAGAGAATCAACATCGCCTTTGCCGACGGCCACCTTGATCTGGAAGAATTCAAGGAAATCAAAAACCCACTCGTTCCCCGAAAGACCGAACTTGAACGCCAATTGATTTCATTACAGACAACCAATGTTAACCGGCTCGAACCCTTAAAAGAATGGGTTTTGCAGGCAAATTCGGCCCAAAACATGGTTTTGGGCAACGAGTGGTTAGAAATGAAGTCATTTCTTAAAGAAGTTGGCTCGAACCGCCGCGTCCGAAAATGACCAAAATCTAAAATGGTGGAAGTGGCGAGAATCGAACTCGCGTGCAATTGAGACGAATGAACGTTTCTACGAAATCTAGTCTCTTTTAAGGTTTAAGCCGGTAAGGTAGGGAAGAGACAAAATCCTTACCAGCCGATTCGCATAAGTTTCGGAATTGTTAAGCGAACAAACAATTCCTATTCTGAGA
>CAZYVN010000094.1:0-2590 GCA_964650925.1 uncultured Candidatus Saccharibacteria bacterium | reverse complement strand
AACCTGCTCGAATTTCAACGTTGGTGACACCGGACGTTACGCCAACCACCACGCGAGGTCCCAACATTTTTTTAGAATAACTTTCGGCTTTCTTCACAAGGTAAGCGATCATCTCTTCGGTTACTTCAAAATCAGAAATAACACCGTCAACGAGCGGCCGAACGGCGACTATGTGAGCCGGCGTTCGACCCAGCATTTCCTTGGCCTGGTTACCGACCGCGACCACCCGACCGGTTTTTTGATTAACCGCGACCACCGACGGCTCATTAATAACAATGCCGTGACCACGTAAATAGACAAGCGTATTGGCGGTGCCTAAATCGATGCCGATATCGTTTGATACCAGCGAGAAAAATTTTTCTTTGAGTTTTTTAAGCATAGTGTAAAGCACCACTTAGTCTGGATGGCGCATGTCCTTCCGGAGGGTTGATGGCCTCGGCCCGGAGGAAGGACTGCGCCAGCAAGACGCTGTCAACTGTTCTTTCCCAATGTGGATATAAGCTTACCCTCTTCCATTTTCTTCACTTCCCCGCTTTTTCGTTCTTTCAATTCAACGACTTTTTCTGCCACAAGCTTCTCACTGACTACTACCCGCCACGGTATACCAATCAAATCGGAATCGGCAAATTTTTCCCCTGGTCGGCTATCTCTGTCATCATACAAAACTTCGACGTGATTGTCTAAAAGTTTTTTATAAAGAGCGTCGGCGGAAGCTTTGACCGCAGGCTTGTCGCTGCCTACCGAGATAAGATGAACCTTAAAGGGCGCGACGTTTTCCGGCCAGACAATACCCGCATCGTCGGCAAAAAGTTCCACGATTGTTCCCATAATACGCGAAGGACCGATACCGTAACTACCCATAAAAACCGGCTGCGGCTTACCTTCGGCGTCGGTATAGGTAAGTCCTAAGGCTTCGGAAAAACGCGTACCCAGGGTAAAGATATTGCCGACTTCGATAGCTTTCTTTTCTTCAAAATTGGTTTTTTTCTCTTTGAGGTCAGCCAAAACTTCATCATTAAAAACTTCCTTGTTCACTGCCATCGGCTTTTCTTTATGGACATAAATCGTGTCTTCGCCCGCTTCGCAGATCGTTTGGAATTCATGCGAGTACTTAGCGAAAGAACCGCCGCTTGCGAATGTCAAAAATGTTGTATGTCCAATACCCAGCACATCAAAAATATTTTTATATGCTTCCTTGGCTTTGGTGTAAAATTCAGCATGAGTTTCCTCATCAATATTGAACGAATATAAATCCTTCATCAAAAATTCCCGACCTCGAAGAATGCCGGACTTGGCTCGCTCTTCATTACGAAACTTGGTCTGAAATTGATAGGCAGCCGTCGGTAAGTCCCGAAAAGAGCGGATATGCTCGCGCATAATGGTAGTGAGCGGCTCTTCATGGGTAAATCCCAGGCCGACTTCCGAACCGTTCTTGAGTTTGGTCTTAAACCAATTATCGACAACGGCATCATCCCAGCGATTTGAAGCTTCCCAAACTTTTTTCTCTTGAAGGGCGGTTAGATGAATTTCTTGACCACCGATGGCGTTCATTTCTTTTCTAATAATGCCAACGATTTTCTCCAAGGTACGTAATCCTAACGGCAAGAATGAATAGGCACCCGCCATTTCTTTGTGAATATAGCCGGCGCGGATGAGAAGCTCGGCGTTTTTAGCGACCTCGTCTTTTGGCGCTTCCTTCCTCGTTTTAGTAAATAGTTTTGATTGCAACATATGAGTATTGTACTCGAAGTGGTCATCAAGGGCAATTATCGAACGAAATCCTCGCGTATTTCGTGCATGTACCCTCTCCTTATCTAGGAGAGGGTCGCTCGCGCGGCGGCGGGGTGAGGTGTTGACAAAAAACTAACATCATGTTAGTTTGGTTTTTGGAAAAGGAGAACATTGCAGCATGAATATATTGAAAACACTCGGAGTCATACTAACGTCATTGTCGGTTATTGGCCAGGTCACGATCTACAATGACCGGAACGGATTTGACACCGTCGGGTCGGTTCGAGGAGAGCCGACAATCATCAAACGGCATCGCTACCACGTCGATACGGTTACCAACACGATCGTTATCACCAATGTGGTGAAAGAAGTGATCACCAATACCGTGAGAGAAACGCTTGCTCCCCCGCCGATTCCCGGCATACGACTTCTCTCGGTGCCTATCGGGCCGCTTGAGCCGGTGTACCACTTCCACAGCTTGAACCATCGGACACGAGTGCCGATGTACTACAGCACCCAGGTGGCCACTACCGGCGTCGATGACCAAACCGCGATCCGCTTTGTCGAAGAAGCGATCGAGTTTGTTAATAACAAAAGTTCTGACCGGTACGCTAACCGCCGACCTAGCGATACCAAACAACAGAACGACTTTAGAGAAGAGGTCCGGCGGTACTTCAAGAAACACGCACCGAAAGGAGTGGAGTTTCAGGACAGTCGATTCGATCACAATTAACAATCCGCGATCAGTCGCGGATTTTTATTTGGCGAATATTTTTAAAATATCTTTGTAGGTAATCACCACCATAAGTAACAACAGTAGAGCAAAGCCAACGGCGTTTACAGTATTGGCAATTTTTGG
>CAZYVN010000093.1:0-2658 GCA_964650925.1 uncultured Candidatus Saccharibacteria bacterium | reverse complement strand
GATCGTGAAGGGACCAGACTTTTCAACTGCCGCGATCATTCACGGCAAAGGTGGGATCGCGCAGGCCTACGCCAGCGGACGCGGCCGTTTCATGATGCGAGCCAGAGCGAAGGTTGAAGACCTTCGCGAGGGGCGTAAAGCCATCCTCGTTACCGAAATTCCGTATCAGGTCAATAAAACCCGGTTTGTCCAGCGCATCCCTCATATTTTTAAACGTAAAATTTTACCCGAAGTCCAAGAGATTCGACGAATCCAGTCACTACTTGAACAGCAAGAAGTCAGCGGTAAACTATTGGTTCGACGCGATCTTGAGCTCACTCGAGCCAACGACAAATTGAAAGAGTTGGATGTGCGTAAATCGGAGTTCGTGTCGATTGTTGCTCATCAATTACGAACACCGTTGTCGGGGATCAAATGGACCCTCGATATGATTCTTCAAGGTGAATTCGGCAATCTCAACAATGATCAGAAAGCTTTTTTGATGAAAACCTATGAAAGTAACGAGCGTATGATCAGATTGGTGGACGACATGCTTGGCGCCGATCGGATCGATTCCGGAAAAGTTCACTACTCGTATACATCGACCCAGGTTCTCGATCTCTTTGATAACGTTCTTTTTGAAGTCTTGCCGGTGGCTAATCAGAAGCACATTAAGATTGAGTTTATTAATCGAACCGAAGATATTCCAAAAGTGTCGCTTGATCCTGAAAAAATGCGAGCGGTGGTTCAGAACCTTCTCGACAATGCCATTAAATACAATAAAGAGAACGGTGTAATTCAGATTCAAGTGACTCGAGAAGGAGACTTCGTTAAGGTAATGATTCGCGACAACGGTATTGGTATTCCGCGAGACCAGCAGAAAAATATCTTTTATCGGTTTTTCCGAGCTTCGAACGCTCTTAAGGTCCAAACCGACGGTACCGGGCTTGGTTTATTTATCGTAAAGGGTATAATTGAGAAACATGGCGGCTCGGTCTGGTTTGAAAGCGAGGAGGGTTTGGGCACGACGTTTTACTTTACCATCAAAATTAATAATCAATAGCTACGATGAGCAAGAAAATTTTAATTATTGAAGACGATGTTTTTCTCGGCGATGTTCTTTTAAAAAAACTCAACCACGAGAATTACGAAACAACCCTGGCTCGAGACGGCGGCGAAGGTCTTAAAAAGATAACCGAGTTAAAACCCGACCTTATTCTCCTCGATATTATTTTGCCGACAATGAATGGCTACGAAATTCTCGAGACCAAATTCCGGGACCCGGAAATAAAGAATATTCCGGTAATTGTTATTTCCAACTCCGGTCAGCCGGTTGAGATTAATCGAGTGCTTGCCCTTGGCGTTAAAGATTACCTCATCAAAGCGCAATTTGACCCGGAAGAGGTGATTACCAAAGTCAGAGCTCAGCTTGGCGATGAGACTGTTGGACCGGGAAGCAAGGGCGGCTTGGCGGGGAAGAAGATTATGTGGGTTGAAGATGATAAATTCCTCAGTGACATTATTTCTCGAAAACTTGCCAGCCAAAAATGCACGCTCATTCATGCTATTACCGGAGAAGAAGCTCTGGCAAGAGTAGAAAACGATATGCCCGACATTATCATGCTCGATCTGCTTTTGCCGGGGATGAATGGTTTTCAGATACTACAAAAAATTAAATCCAATCCAAAAATAAAACATGTGCCTGTTATTCTTCTTTCAAATATGGGTCAACAATCAGATATTGAAAAAGGCGAGACATTGGGTGCAGCGAAATTCCTCATCAAAGCTACCGTAACTCTCGACGAAATTGTAAATGAAATTAAAAAACTCCTCGTATAGAGGAGTTTGGCTGCTAAGGTAGATGAACCGATAAACATCGCTCATCGAAAGCGCCCATTAATGGATATATTCCATATATTATACCTTTCGTTTCATTAGTCAAGATGCCTAATCAAGATGTGTTTTCTTTTAATTTTGTATATGTTACATTAATGACATAACCCTATAGCCTGGCTATGGGGCAAACGTCTATGAGTGAAAAAAAGACTACAAAAACAGGCCTGCCGACGCAGGCAGGCTTTAACGCCGGGGCTGAGGAGGTTGTCGTCAAAGGGGCTCGGACCCACAATCTCAAAAACATCACCGTCTCGATGCCGCGCAACAAGATGGTGGTTATCACCGGTCTTTCCGGTTCGGGTAAGTCGTCGTTGGCGTTTGATACGATTTTTGCCGAGGGTCAGCGGCGCTATGTTGAATCGCTTTCATCATATGCTCGACAATTCTTAAAGCAAATGCAGAAACCGGATGTCGACGAGATCGCCGGTCTTTCACCAGCTATTTCCATTGATCAGAAATCACGATCAAACAATCCACGCTCAACGGTTGCCACTATCACCGAAATCTACGACTATCTTCGTATTTTATACGCTCGAATCGGCAAGCCACACTGCCTCATTTGCGGCACGGAAATCAATCGTTTATCGAATGAAGAGATTAAAAATTTCGTGCTTGAAAGTATTGACCGACATCGCGGCAATCGCGCTGATAATCAAAATTTTGTTGAAATTTTTGCGCCGCTGGTGAGAGGCAGAAAAGGCGAATACTACCAGCTTCTTTACGACCTTTTGGGTAAAGGGTATTCGGAAGTCTTTATTGATGGCGAACGAAAAAAACTCCGCG
>CAZYVN010000092.1:0-2672 GCA_964650925.1 uncultured Candidatus Saccharibacteria bacterium | reverse complement strand
TCGCCGGCCTGTTCGGCAACGCGGGCCGGGCCAGCACGTCTGAACTGGTCGTGGTTCGCTTCAAACCGTTACCTTGGACGATGCTAATGCAATACGCCAACAGATTTCTTCGGCTCGGTACGTTGCTCCCGATCTCACCAGCCGAAAGCAGGTGGTCTACAAGGGTACCAACACCAACACTTCGATCACCGGTACTATACCCGACTATACTATTGTTAGAAACGTAAGCATCGACGAGGGTTCGTTTATCACCGATGCTCAAGTGAGCGGTTTTGAAAAAGTGGCTGTCTTGGGCCCGACTACTCGAGACGATCTTTTTGGTACGGATGCTGAAGCAGTTGGCGCAACCATTCGTATTGCCGGTGTCAATTTTAAAGTTATCGGTATTACTAAACCCAAAGGAGGATCAGGCTTCGGGAGTTCCGATGATGTTATTTACATTCCGCTTTCAACCGCTCAAAAATTTATTGCCGGGAGTAATTATGTAAGTACTATCAGTGTTCAGGCCGATAGCGCCCAAGCGATGGCTGATCTTCAGGCTCAGATTACCAACCTTTTGCTTGACCGACACCACATCAACGACCCGGCCGCCGCTGATTTCAGCACTCTTAATCAAGCCGATATCATCTCCACCGCTTCTTCCGTGACCACTACATTAACCATTCTCTTGGCATCGGTCGCCGGTATTTCCTTGATCGTCGGCGGAATCGGTATCATGAATATGATGCTCACTACTGTTACTGAGCGAACCAGGGAGATTGGTTTGCGTAAGGCCATCGGCGCCAAGAAGAAAGACATCAGCACCCAGTTTTTGGTCGAAGCGGTTATGCTGACGTTCGCCGGGGGTTTAACGGGAGTATTCCTGGGCTGGGCAATTGCTTTTGCAATAAGTTATTTTGGCATACTGCAAGCCCAGGTGAGCTTCACTTCGATCATGCTGGCGTTTGGAGTGTCGGCGGCGATCGGTATTATTTTCGGGTATTATCCGGCTCGTCGAGCGGCCGGCTTAAATCCGATTGAGGCGTTGCGGTTTGAGTAGAAATCCATCCCCAACCCTTCCTTTAAGAAGGGAAGGGAGTCATGATTAACTTAACAAAAAAATGAAAAAAAATACAAAAATAATAACGGGAGTTTTGGCGGTTTTAATCGGAGTAGGATTGTTTTATGGCGGTGTAAAGTATGGAGAAAGCAATCAGGCGTCAACGGCGCAGACCAATGGTCAGTTTGGCCGAAATGGTCAAGCTGGTAATCGTGGCGGTAATCGAAACATGAACGGCGGCGGTTTTGTCGCTGGTCAGGTTCTGTCGATGGATGATAAAAGTGTCGTCATTAAATTGGCGAGCGGGGGTTCGAAGATTGCTTTCACTTCAAGCTCTACCGCGGTAAGTAAATCAGTGGCTGGTTCGCTCTCGGATCTCGCAGTCGGCTCGAAGGTAATGGTTCAAGGAAGCGCTAATGCTGACGGTTCGCTTACGGCCCAATCAATTCAAATTCGACCGTAAAACCTGTATAATCTAAAGTATGAAAGGATTTGGAAAACTGGTCAGAGAATACTGGGGATGGGTTTTTGTCGTGTCAGTTTTGGGTTTGGTGGCAAACGTCTTATCTTTGTACGTGCCAAAATTGTCGGCGACGGTTATCGACTCGGGTAATAAGAGCCAAAGTTTGTGGCTCCTGGTGGCGGTGGCCGTGGTCACCCTAGTCATTGCCATTGTTCAGATTTATATCTCGACATATTTTTCCGAAAAGGTTGCGTTGGAAATGCGTCGCAAACTCATTCTCAAAGTCTCCGAGCAGACCTTTGGCTATGTTTCCGAATCGTCGCCGGGACGATTGCTTACCGTCATTACTTCTGACGTTGACGCCATTAAGAATGTCATTGCTCAGGGGCTGGTGACGTTACTGGGCGCTCTGGTCACGCTCATCGGTGCGGCGATTTTTTTGTGCCTGATTAATATTCGCTTGGCCTTACCAACCCTGGCGGTAGTACCGCTCCTCATCCTTTGTTTCGTGCTCATTTTTGGAAAACTAGCTTCATATTTCAGGCAAGGTCAGGAAAATTTGGAAAAAATAAACGCTCTCATTAATGAAAGTATTGTTGGCGCGGCGTTGGTGCGCGTATTATCAGCGGCTAAAACTGAAGTTGAAAAATTTGGTGGAGTCAACGAGCGTTCGAAAACGATCGGGCTTGCGGTGGTTAGTCAGATTGCCGCGCTTATTCCACTCATTACGCTCCTGTCGAACGTGGCCACAATCGTAATCATTTGGTTTGGCGGCAAACAAGTCATCGCCGGCACGCTTTCAGTTGGAAATTTCAGCGCCTTTTTGCAGTACTCGGCGATGTTCGTTTGGCCACTCTTCGTGCTTTCTTTTGTCGGTACGATGATTTCTCGCGGCGGGGTATCGCTTGAGCGTATCAATAACGTTCTCAATTCGAAAGTGGTCAAGGAGAAGGGAACTTATACCGGAAAAATTGTCGGTACCATCGAATTTAAAAATGTCAGCCTCAACTACCTCGATAAGGGAATAGAAAGAACGGTGCTCAAAGATATTTCATTTAAAATGAATGCCGGTACCAAGAATGCCATTGTCGGTCCGACAGCCGCGGGTAAAACCCAGATTTTTTATCTCATGGCGGGTTTGGCTACTCCTTCATCAGGTGAAATTTTGAT
>CAZYVN010000091.1:0-2757 GCA_964650925.1 uncultured Candidatus Saccharibacteria bacterium | reverse complement strand
GCTTTTTCGATTCTCCATTAGGACCTTTAACCGGTTTTGAAGAAAAGGGCGGGTAATGCTGAATGATTTTACCTTTCAGTTCCTGCAGTTCGTTTCTAACCGCCTCCTCAAGTTCCTCCCAGCCAAAGGGCACTTCTTCTTCATCAATAACCTTGCCTAAAAGGTCGTAGGTATCCGTCCTCACCCCAAAAAGAGCGTCAAAAATGTAATCTTTCCGATATCCAAGATAATGTTCACGTTTCTTGTTTTCCTCTCCAACTAAAACAAGCAGCACTCCTTCAGCCATCGGGTCTAGGCGGCCAGCATAGCTCATTTTAAATTGTTCGTAGGTAGGGTTTTCGACTTTAAAGCGCTGGATGCGTTCGAGCGGCGTTTCTCCTCGTTTCTTGTACAGATTCAGAATGCCGGTCTTCATATCTCTATTAAACACTTTTCTATTCAATACCACAAGTAAATTCGTTATGCTACAATAATCGTCATGAATCTAAAGAAATTAAGTACCGATAGCTACAAGGGCGTGCGGGATTTTTATCCGGAAGAAATGGCCGTTCAGAATTACATTTTTGACGTTTGGAAGAAAGTGGTTGAAAGCTTCGGGTATCGACAATACAATGCCTCGGTACTGGAGCCGGCTGAGTTATATGCCGCAAAGTCAGGCGACGAAATTGTTAATGAACAAACCTATACCTTCAAAGATCGCGGTGATCGAAACGTTACCTTGCGACCCGAAATGACGCCTACTGTCGCTCGAATGGTCGCGGCCAAAAAACGCGAGCTTGGTTTCCCATTGCGCTGGTATTCAATCCCCAATCTTTTCAGATATGAACAACCTCAACGCGGTCGTTTGCGCGAGCACTGGCAGCTCAATGTGGATATTTTTGGCGTGGAAAATATTAACGCTGATGTCGAAATCATCCAGATTGCCTATTCAATCATGACCGCCTTTGGACTGAAAGACACCGATTTTGAAATTAGGCTGAATAATCGTAAGATTATCAATTATATTTTGCATCTTTACTCTCTACCGGAAGAAAATGTTCGGAAAATTGCTAAACTAATCGACAAAAAAGCAAAAATACCTAAAAAAACATTCGAAGAAGGCATTGAAGAACTGTTCGGCTCTGATGCTGGTAGTTGCACGACGTTTTTGACACTCTTAAATTCAAAAAACCTCGAAGAGTTCACCCATAACCTCAATCAAACAAAAGAAGAACACGAGGGACTTCGTGAAGTTAAAGAATTAACGAAGAAACTCGAACAACTTGGTGTCACCAACGTTGTCTTTGACCAAACGCTCATGCGCGGCTTCGATTACTACACCGGCATCATTTTTGAAGTGTTTGATAAAAATCCGGAAAATCGACGTTCGGTTTTTGGCGGCGGCCGATATGATGACCTGCTCTCGCTGTTTGGAGGGGAAAAAGTGCCGGCTTTTGGTTTCGGCGCCGGTGACGTTATTATGAAAGAACTGCTTGAGACCTACCATCTTCTGCCTAAAACCGCTTCAACGACAGATATTTGCGTCGTTCCGACCGACGAAACAAGCGTAGATTACGCCAACGAAGTCGCGCAAACCCTGCGCCAACACGGGAAAAAAGTAGCCGTGGATTACACCAAGAGGAAGGTTGGAGACAAGATTAAAGCGGCGGACAAAATGGGTATTCCCGACATCATCGTTATTGGCGAAGATGAAGTTAAAACAGGTAAATATATAATAAAAAATCTAGCAACCGGCAACCATCATGAATAAACTCGTATTCGATATCGAAACCAAAAACACTTTCCAAGAAGCGGGCAGTTCTGACCCGGCCGCTCTTTCTATTTCGCTGGTCGGCATTTATGATTATGCTACCGATACATACGACAGCTTTCTGGAGACAGAACTCGGCCGATTGTGGCCAATTATTGAAAAAACCGATATGCTCATAGGCTACAACTCCGATCATTTCGACATTCCTCTTCTCAATAAATACTACCCCGGTGATTTAACAAAAATAAAAAGTCTCGATTTACTCAAGGAAATTAAACGTTCGTTTGGCCGAAGGGTAAAGCTCGACAGCATAGCCCTTGGTACCTTTAATAAGGGTAAAATCGGCCACGGATTGGAAGCGATTACCTGGTGGAAAAACGGAGAGATCGATAAAATCAGGAAATACTGCCTGGAAGATGTAAAAATTACCAAGGAACTCTACGAATATGCGGTTAAAAACGGCTCAGTAAAATGCAAAGAAGGTAGCGAAGCTTACGACATCAAACTCGACACTAGTGCCTGGCATGACAAAATCGACACCGCCATGACCTTTACCTTACCCTTTTAGGACGTGACTTTAATTCCAAACAGGAGTATTATTACAGTAGTTTTACCATAAACTAGAAAGGAGTTCATATGCCTCTCACTAAACAGGAGGGTCGGACAATAGGACTTCGAGTACGACGCATCGAAGGAGAAGACGAACAAGCGGTTGACATTGGAAGAATCGGGACAATCATGCCGCCAAACACCTATAATCTAGCCGGCGGCACGATGACGGTCACCTACGACCCAACCGAGTCGCTTCCGATAAAGACTGACAATTGTTGCACTTTCTTCGAATTTGAAAAAGTAGCAATCGGAGTAGAAGTCCACGCCTGAAAGGGCAGCTTCATTGTAGCTGCCCTTTCCTTTTTGTTACTATACAATTATGGGCAGTTTAGGCCCACTCACCCACTCCCCAAAATATCCCAATACAGCAGTCCCTCTTCCAGCGTTTTTCGAGG
>CAZYVN010000090.1:0-2826 GCA_964650925.1 uncultured Candidatus Saccharibacteria bacterium | reverse complement strand
AGTTCAAAAACTGGACGACAACGGTAAACCGGTTATCGACGCAAGCGGCGCGCCGGTCATGGTCGCCAACAGCGCCCGCGATATCTGGGTCACCGCGACAACCCTCACCACCGCCCTCAATCTGGCCATCCTCTGCTATGCCCTTTCCGGCCTCACTCTTCTCTTTGGCATAATAATGATGTGGTTCGGAATTATTTTCCGCGGTTTAAGTAAGGAACGAAGAGTTTAGACAAACGAGCCCGCTTCGACTTTTCCCGCTCGTTTATAGTTTGCAAAAATAACTCCCTTTGGAGAGACTTTGTGATCGGTAAGAATAAAAGCCGCGGCGATAGTCCCCTCAGCAAAGAGTTTTTTGCCTTGACCGAGGGTGAGCGGGAAAATCTTGAGCCACAACTCGTCGACGAGATCATTTTTGAAAGGTGTTTGAGCGAGATTGCTGCTACCCCAGACTTTTAAATCCGGGCCGGTTTGAGTTTTTAATTTCCGAAGCTCTTCGACGACGTTATCTTGTATAACGGTAGTATTTTGCCAGGTTGGGTTGATAAGGGTTTTCGAAACAACGTATTTTTTAGCACTGTTTACTCCCGGCCAGCCGGCTTCATTCTTCGGCCAGTACGAAGAAAAGATGTCGTAGGTTTTTCTGCCCAAAAGTAATTCAAACGGCTCCTTCATTTGCTCGTCCATTATCTTGCCCGCGAATTCATCCATAAGAGGAAAAGTCCAACCGCCGTACTTAAAACCACCGGATGTATCTTCTTCCGGCCCGCCCGGCGCCTGCATGACGCCATCCAAACTCACAAAAGTGATAACGATTATTTTTCTCATACGTATATTTTATCTTATTTTTCATTTAAATAAAATTTTGTTACTATAAAATATGTAAATATATTAAATTTAAAGACTATGAAAAAAATGAATCCGGTGGTGCATTTTGAAATGGGCTATAATAACCGCGATCGAATGGTTGGTTTTTACACGAAAGTCTTTGGTTGGCAGGCTCAACAGATGGGCGCGGATATAGGCAACTATGTCGTCGCGAGCACGACGGAATCCGATTCGAACACCGGCCGACCGAAAGCGCCCGGAGCGATTAACGGCGGCTTTTATCAAAAGACCGACAATCCCCTTTCTCACGCACCGTCAGTCGTTGTGGCTGTCGATGACATTCGTCAATCAATGAAAGACGTTGTCGCGGCCGGCGGTAAAATCCTTGGCGCCATGGATCAATCTGGTAAACACTCAGACGAACCAATGGAAATCCCGGGTGTTGGTCTTTGGATTTCTGCAATGGATACCGAAGATAACCGCTTTTCGATACTCCAGCCAAAAGGAATGTAAGTTGGGAAGCCGCGCCTTCGGCGCGGCTTTTTCATTCCTCAAAACTCCTTACTATCTCCGGCATTCATAATCACAAACTCAATACCGTTTGGCGGCAAAATTCTCCCAGCCAGAACCTGCGAGAAAGGCGAAGCGGTACCGTCGTGAACCGGAAAGGTTTTCTTTGGTTCAAGAAGGATAGCGTAATCGAGCGCTTCGGCGATCTTCATCCACGGACCAGCGACAGGGAGGGCCACAATTTCTACCGAGCGATTTGGATTAGTAAAGGCATCTCCGGGATACCATAATCGTTCATCAATAAAGTAACCGATATTAGACGAGAGAGGAATTGAGCGATGGATCTCCGCATGCTTTTCGCCGATGCCGACTACCGGAATCTGGCCGAGCATAACATTATCGCCGTTCTTCACTTTCGTGTGAGGTATTCCTTCTTTCACCAAAATGTCACTCACCGAATCGTTCGCGTAGACCACGGCCCGAGGATTGTTTTTAAGAATAATTTTGAGAGATTCAAGATGATAATGATCCTGGTGTTCGTGAGTAAAAAGAATGTAATCAATATTGTTGAGCTTTGAATGAGCTTCGACGGTATAACTTCCAGGATCGGTAAGAATCCTCTTCCCCTTTGTTTCTATAAGTAGGCAACAGTGGCCAAGTTTGCTGATTTTCATACTATTATTCTAACATAATGATAAGAAAACAACTATCGACGGATGAAATCCTGGCCTCTCTTCCCTCAGACCGACTACGGTGCTGGGAAGACTATAACGATGCCATCCTCAATTATAAAAATCTTGGGGAACATTTGGAAAAAGAAAAAGCCGCACGCGCCGACAACAACATAACCTATGCGATGATCAGCCTGCTTATCCTTGCCTTTGCAAGTATCTCCTTTGGAGAAAAACTCCAATTAAGCAAACAGGCTGCGAATATCATCGGCCCATGCTTCCTTTTCTCCTTTTTTGTCGGCACCTTTTACTTAACTCGGGAACGAAAATCGACGGAAAAAGAATACGAAAAGACGCGGGAGGCAGTGATACTCATCACAAATCTGCTTAAGGCGGATATCCGGGCTTTGTTGCCGTCGCCTTTGAGCGATTCGAGACGCGTCGAGATGACCGACGAGGATTCAATGCTTCTGGGATTGGAACTGGGTGCCATTGAAATTCTTGAGTGCGAGAATTTGTTTGAGCGGGTGCGTCGGGAGTCCGACCTCGAAACCGTGCTGCGCGTCGGAGAAAAGCTTCGCGACGCCCGAGCGGAATTCGAAGGGCTCTGGCTGGTAAACGAAAAGTTTGGCCACTGCGACGACATCACGAAAGAAACCGTATTCACAAACGCCAAGAAACGGGTTGCTCTGCCCGCCTAAATGACATTTAAATTAAACATCCGCCGCTTCGGCACGAAGCGGCGGTTTTTTATTTTTATTATTTCCTTTTCCCTTGAAAAGCCCTCTCGAGCTCGGCGATGTTGAGTTTAGTCATCGAA
>CAZYVN010000089.1:0-2844 GCA_964650925.1 uncultured Candidatus Saccharibacteria bacterium | reverse complement strand
AAGAATTGCCGATAAAACCGCTCACTATTGAAGACATCAACGAGAGCATTAATCGACGAATGGGTGAGATCGAAGAGGAATTTAAACGAGGCTTTAACTTCATTAAAAATTATCAAAAATCAGTATCTTTTTTCGGCTCAGCCCGATTTAAGCAAGAAAGTGAACACTGTCAACTCGCCTACAAGATCGCCCATCGAATTGCCGATGAGCTAAAGTATGCCGTCGTTACCGGAGGGGGCCCGGGCGTTATGGAAGCAGCCAATAAGGGCGCTTATGATGCCGGTGGCGACTCGATTGGTATCAGTATTAAACTCAAGCATGAACAACGCACCAATCCCTACGTTAAAAAAAGCGAAAGTTTTTATTATTTTTTCATCCGGAAAGTGATGCTCAGTTTTTCAGCCGAGGCCTATCTTTTTTTCCCGGGCGGTTTTGGTACTTTGGATGAATTTTTCGAGATCCTGACTCTTGTCGAAACTCACAAAATTCCTCACGTACCGCTCATTTTGGTTGGTAATGATTTTTGGAAACCGCTCGATCAGTTTATCAAAACGTATCTGCTCGAAGCCCATGGCGCGATCAATAGCGACGAAACGAGGCTTTACACTATTACAGAAGATGAGGAAGAAATTTTAAAAATTGTTCGAGAAGCCCCGATGAGAAAGGAGTAATTGAACGAAAAATCACATTCCTAAACTCTCCAAGAATTCCTCCAGCACCCTCCCTTTCAATTTCCGGAACTCACCTTCATGTAATTCATTGAGGTGAATACCCATAATCCTGACACGGCAAAGGTCAATCACTTCATACCCCAAGGCCTGACACATCCGGCGAATTTGACGTTTTTTTCCTTCGGTCAGGATGATTTTAAACTTTCGCTTGGTCATTTTGCGTACTTCGGCCGGCTTGGTAACGTAGCCGTCATCGAGCGTAACACCGGTCGCCATTTTTTCAATAAAGTGAGGTGTAATTTCTTTGTGAACCTCTACAATGTACTCTTTTTCGTGTTCGTGTTCGGGATTGAGGAGCTTGTCGGTAATTCGACCGTCGTCGGTGAGGATGATGAGACCATGAGAATCTTTATCGAGTCGTCCGATTGGGAAAACCGGACGGGGGAAATCAAGAACGTCAGCAATACTCTCTTCACCGTTTTGAGGTAAGGAAGTGATAATGCCGACTGGTTTGTGGTAGGCAAGATAGGTGCGTTTTTCGATTTCTTTTTCAACCGCAGCATCGACTTTGACTACATCGTTTTCATTGATCTTATCACCAAGTTTGGCGATTATGCCATTAATCGTGACCAGGCCTTTTTCGATAAGCTCATCGGCACCACGTCGGGTAGCGTAATTGTTAAGGGCAAGGTAGCGGTTGATTCGTATAGGGTATTTTGGTGCTTGTTTCATGATAATGAATAGTATACAATAAATAAACATTATTATTGTAATAACGCATGAGAAAATTAAACACTAACGAATGGGTCGCGGTTTCCGTCTCAATAGTCGTGATCGGAGCCTTCATTTATTTTTTTTCATTTATGCCAGTATCACAACAATCACAACCTACCGATAATAACGCTGCGGCGGCTTCGGTTACACCGATAAACACCGATCAGGTCGCTCAAAAAGGTTCGGTCGTAACCGTTAATTACACCGGGATGTTTCAAAATGGCAAAGTATTCGACACTTCTGCTGGTCGCGGCCCAATCACCTTTACTTTGGGTCAAGGTCAAGTTATTGCCGGTTGGGATGAAGGTTTGATGGGCATGAAAGCGGGTGATAAGAAACATCTCGTCATTCCACCTGAAAAAGCCTACGGTGTTCAAGGTTACCCACCGGCTATTCCACCAAACTCCACTCTCATTTTTGATGTTGAAATGGTAAATGTTCAGAATCAGTAAAAAACTAACATCATCAAAAGGCCTAAGATTAGGACGAGTCGGGGTCATCGAAACTCCTCACGGGAATATCGAGACTCCGACTTTTGTTGTAGTTGGAACGAAGGGTACTGTTAAAGCTCTTACTCCGGAACAAGTTAAAGAGCTAGGAGCAGCAGTTGTGCTGGCCAACACGTATCATCTTTACTTGCAGCCAGGGGATAAAAAGGTTAAAGCGATCGGGGGTTTGGGTAAAATGATGCATTGGCAGGGGCCGACAATGACGGATTCGGGAGGGTTTCAGGCATTTTCGCTCGGGGCGGCGTTTGGAAAGAAGGTGAGTAAGATAACGACGCAGCCCCAGCCTACGGAGCAGTCCCTTCCGGAGTCCGAGGCCACCAAACTCCTTCAGGGACATGCTCCTGCGGCTGGGGTTGCTAGTGGTAATGTGTTGCCAAAGTTAGCAAAAATCACCGAAGACGGCGTTGAATTTAAATCAGTCATCGACGGTTCGACTCACTTTTTTACCCCCGAAACATCCATCGAAATCCAACACAATATCGGTGCCGACATCATATTCGCTTTTGATGAATGCACCTCGCCCCTGGCTTCGTATGAGTACCAAAAGGAAGCTATGGAACGTACCCATCGCTGGGCCGAACGTTCTCTCGCCGCCCACTTGGGGGTCCAACCCCCAAGTGGTTTATTTGGCATAGTTCAGGGTGGCAGATTTGAAGATTTGCGAAAAAAAAGCGCCAAAATAATTGGAGAGATGAGGCTTACCCGGCCGGACGGCAGCCTGGTCGGGTTTGATGGATTTGGCATCGGTGGCTCATTTGATAAAAAGGATATGGATACGGCGGTTGGTTGGGTTAACGCTATTTTGCCGGAAGATAAACCCCGACACCTGCTTGGTATCGGCGAACCACTCGATCTTTGCAGCCGCGTCGAATACGAATGTGCGAAGCTGG
>CAZYVN010000088.1:0-2864 GCA_964650925.1 uncultured Candidatus Saccharibacteria bacterium | reverse complement strand
ACCAAGATATAAAAAATGATGAGCGGGAAGATAAAAAAAATGTCCATAAAAGGCAGAAAACTTGCGCTTTCCTTATACTTTATGATAGCATGTGGTTTACAAAACACTATGGCAAAAGTCTGCGCAATCACAAAAAAAGGCTCAATTGTCGGCGGCGGTTATTCAAACCGTACTCGTGCAACCCAATTTAATCCTACCGGCATGGTGAGAAAATATGCTAATCTTCAAAAAAAGCGGATTTAAGTACCGGAATTGAAGAAGTATTTTAACCTTACCCTCTCTACTCGAGCCATTAAAACCATCAATAAAAACGGCGCCTACGCTGTACTGAAGAAAGCAGGATTGATATAACATCTCCCGGCAGGACTACCTAGCCACCCTCTTATCCAAGAGGGAACATCCTTCGTTCGAGTCAGGATTCTCCCTTGGATAAGGGAGTGCCGTGTACTCACGGGAGGGATGTAATTCTTTTTCCATCCGACTCTGTCACTACCGTCCCCTTCTCAAAGGTAATAAGCGCCGGTATATGCAAACTCGAGAGGGTTTGCATGGTTTCTTTATGAGGATGGCCGTACTTATTGTGCAACCCAGCTGAAATAATGGCATATTGAGGTGAAACAGCCCGAACAAAGTCATAACCGGATGACGTTCTTGAGCCATGATGGCCGAGCTTTAAGATATCGCTTTTAATTTCATTTGAAGTGCCCGCAAGACTCATGACGATTGACTCGGTTTTCTTTGTAGCGTCACCCATGAGCATGTAGCTCGTGCTTCCATACTCGAGCTTCGCCACAATTGAGCCGTCATTAGTCGTCCAGGTTGCCACATTTCGATCCGGAAAGAGGATTTCGAGATAAATGTCATAATTAGGATCAAGGATTATTTTCATTCCTCGCCGAGCGATTTCTTTTTTAACATGTTTTTCCGTAATTTTATTTTCAAGAGTGGCGTATGTCTGAGATGGAGAATACGTGCCCGGCTCGAGCACCTCGCCGACCGAATAACGATCAAGAACATCGATGAAACCTGCCATATGATCTTTGTCAGGGTTAGTAACCACGAGCATATCAATTGAGCGATGATAAAAAGGCAGTAATTTTCCAATCTGGGTCAACACCGCCGAAGAAGGTCCACCATCGATGAGTATCGTTCGACCATTTGGTGCTTCGATAAAGATCGCGTCACCCTGGCCAATATCCAAAAACGCCACTGTAAGCCGATCTCCCCTACTTTCCCAGATGACGACATACCAGAGAAAAAAGGTGAAAAGGCAGAGTAGGCCGACTAGAAAAAATTTTAATTTCTTTTTATTTAGTTTCATTGCTCCAGGTCAGCATATTACTTTGCCTGGACACGCATAATTTTCTAAAGTAACATGCTGACCTTCCGCAATAATACACATAACACCTGAAGAAAAAATGAATAAAAGATAAAAATTTTCTGAATATGCTATACTAAAATTATTAGAACTAATCTTTACCCCATGTTTAAATACCAAGAACAAACGTTCTCCATCCCCGAGCTAAAAGGAATGTCGAAAAAAAGTATTGATGAACACTTGAAACTCTATTCAGGTTACGTAAAAAATGCTAACTTGATTTTCGATAAAATCGCCGAAATGAAGCAGGACTCGGAAAAAAATGCTTACGCCCTTGGCGAATTACAGCGCCGATTTAGCTTTGAGTTTAATGGTATGCGTAATCATGAATACTATTTTAAAAGTCTCGAAGGTGGCTCGACTGCGCTCACCACAAGTGGGCCGCTCAAGAAAGCGCTCACCGAAGAATTTGGGTCATTCGAAGCGTGGCTTGCCATGTTTAAAGCCATTGCCATGACGAGAGGTGTCGGCTGGGCAATGCTCTACTACGATCCGGTAGTTAAAAAACTCATTCATGCCTGGGTTGATGAACAACACCTTGGCCAATTAAACGGTTGCCAGCTCATTCTTGGTCTCGACATGTGGGAACACTCTTTCGTTTTTGACTATCAACCTTCTGGCAAAAAGCAGTATGTCGAGGATTTTTTTACTAATCTCAATTGGGCGGTAATTGAGGGGAATTTGAGGAAAGTTTTATAATAGCCACTCGCGCTATAGGCGGCTACTTGCTCGAGCCCGCGTCAAATTCTGCTGAATTTGCGCTAAACTCGCGCCTTCGCGCTTCCGTTACAGTCTCGATCAAGTAGCCGCCTTCCGCACTCGTTACTTTTTTCGTGATTTTAAAATAAATTGCGATGTAAATTAAATATACAAGGAAAACAAGCTTCAACGGGAAATACGAAATAGTAATAGCGGCAAACGGCAATGAGGCGAAAAACTCAACGATATTGATTTCATACCAGAGCAAAAGATACGTAAGGCTGCCAAAAAACCAAGCCGCGGGTGCGGCAACAAAGGCCGAAAGACCGGTTATAAAACCGAGCATCATTGTCGTTGGAATAAATCCCAAGATGAGTAGGTTAACGGGGATGCCGACAACCGAAAGCTGTCCCATTTTATATAGCAGTATCGGAAACACAAAAACTTGAGTGGAAACCGTCGTTGTTACCACTTCTCGTATTTTCCATTTTTCCGTAATCCATGCGAGTTTCGGCTCGACAAGTGGAGCGACATAGATAAGAGCAATCGTCGACATGAAAGAAAGTTGAAACGATGTATCGAAAACAACAATCTTCGGATTCTGGAAAACCATGCATAACCCTGCCAAACACAGAGCCCTCGTCGCATCGTAGGGTCGTCTGGTCATTTTTGCGCCGAGGGCGAGAAGCACCATGATGGTCGCCCTAACAACAGTTGCCTCCCCTCCCGTCATAATCGCAAAAAGAATCACGCCAATGATTCCCACAATAGCGCCGTAACTCTTCGG
>CAZYVN010000087.1:0-2881 GCA_964650925.1 uncultured Candidatus Saccharibacteria bacterium | reverse complement strand
CACCGGTGCGGATTCATGTACGTGTATCTTGTTCGGCGTGAGCCTGACATATTGGGCCGGCGTAATGATTTTCATATTGACCCAAGGCTCATGGACCGCCTTAACCGTACTGTCCTCGGGAAAACGAATCGGGGTGTAAATCGTTTCTTTTTTGCCGTTATTGTATTCAACTTCATAGGTGATACTAGGAATAGTTACCACCAATTCAAGACTGAATTCTCGCCGTAGCCGCTCTGTAATAATTTCCAAATGAAGCATGCCCAAGAAACCGCAACGAAAGCCTCTGCCTAAAGCGCCCGATGATTCTTCTTCGTATGAAAATGACGAGTCGGAAAGACGAAGTCGGCCAAGGGCTAGACGTAGCTGATTAAAATCGTTCTGACTCTCCGGATAAATGGCCGCCCAAACCACCGGCACCGGGCTCATGTACCCTTCAAGGGCCGGCTCCGGGTCAAGAGCCGCTGCCACGGTATCGCCGACCGAAGCGATACCTGGCTCTTTGATGCCTGTGACAATGTAACCGATTTCACCGGCACTTAAGGAATCGGTTGGCGTTTCCTGAGGAGTAAAAACTCCGGCTTCGAGAGCACTGAATTTCTCACCGGAGATTTTAAACATTAATAGATCATTTTTCCTGAGAGTACCGCTCAAGACTCGAATGTAAACAATGACACCGCGATGATTTGAATACTGAAAATCAAAAACCAATGAACGGAATTGATTGCTCTTCCCTTCTTTTGGCGCCGGAATCCGGGTTATTACCGCCTCCAAAAGCTCTTTAACACCCTCGCCTGTTTTTCCGGAAACCTTTAAAACGTCCTTCTCGTCGCAACCAAGAAGCTGGCACATTTCATCGGTAACCTCGGAAATACGAGCCAAAGGTGAATCAATCTTGCTTATCACAGGAATAATTGTTAAACCCGACTCTCTAGCCATATTGAGCGTAGTGAGGGTCTGAGCTTGGACTCCTTGAGTGGCATCAACCAGCAGAATCGAACCCTCGACCGCTTTGAGAGCTCGCGATACTTCATACGAAAAATCAATGTGACCCGGCGTATCAATAAGATTAAGAACGTAATCGTTGCCGCAAAAATTGTATTTCATCCGAACCGGCTGCATTTTGATGGTAATGCCCCGTTCTCGCTCGAGCTCCATACTATCGAGAACCTGTTCCTGCATCTTGCGTTTTTCAATCGTCCCGGTAATTTCCAACAGCCGGTCGGCCAATGTCGACTTTCCGTGGTCAATATGAGCAATAATGCTGAAATTACGAATCCGCGATATATCCATGTCATTCATGGTAACAGAAACGGCTCAAAAATCCACTCCTACAGCATCTCCTGCTCGGGAGCGATGACGTTGGCCTTCCAGATTTTGGCGTGGAGGGTTTTCCATATTTCTTCGAGTTCGTGACTCTTAAGAAGCTTCAAAATGAAGATACCAGCGATGATGCCGATAATGCCCGAGCAAAAACCTTGCAAGAAAATACCAACGAGGGTTGTAATGTTAAAAACTTTGTCGAATACATTGAGACAAAGGTAAGCCACATAGCCCATAATGACCGAGGCGCAGAAACTATGATAAATGGCCGAGGCTACCTTTCCGGTGAATTGTTTAAACTCGTTATGGAAAGCCACCCAGTGAAAGAGGGTGTTTATGTAGACCCCGACAGTGTAAGCCAGTGGCAACATTAACACCAAGCTACCGGGAACATTTTCCACCTTAAGCAAACTTTCAATAAAGTATCGAAAACCGGGGAAAAGATTGAATAGTTTTATACAGCCGTATCCTAGGAGGACAATGACGGTCGAACAGAAAAGATTAATGAGAAGAGGTTTTCGAGTGTCTCCCTTTGAGTAGTAAGCTCGGACGAAAAGAGTAAGTAGTCCTTGAGGCACCACCGAAACGCTGAAAATAGCGAGCGCCGCGGCCGTAAGTCTGGTATCGGACCAGCTAAATTGGCCTGAACCGAGGATGGTGCGGACAACTTGAGCTCGTAAGACGATAAAGAGCATCATAAGAGGCATGGAGAGAAAAATAATATGCCGAGCGGAAACAACCATTTGTTCGATATATTTTTCTCGGTTACCACCGCTAAAGAGCTTAGCTAAAGCTGGAAAAGCGGCCGAGGCGTAACTGGCGCCGATAATCGAAAGCGGTACAGACTGCAGATTGAAGGAGAAATTGAAGATCGAAATCGAACCACCGCTCATAAGCGACGCTAAGCCGATTAAGAAAAAGGTGGCGATTTGATTGGAAGAAAGGGTAAAGGTTCTAGGTAGGGACAGAAAGACTACTCGACGAATTGATTTGAAGTCAACCGCGAAACTAAATTTCGGAAACATTCCCTGACTACTTACGAACGGAACTTGAACACCAAAATGCATAGCCGCTCCCAGCACTACTCCCCAACCCAAGCCCGCAATACCAAGATGAGGATAAAGAAAGAGGACACCGATGATAATGCCGAGATTGTAGAGGAGCGGACTAATGGCGTAGATGAAAAAACGATTGTAGACCTGGGTAATGCTCGCAAAGAAGTTCGAAATGCCTAGAAGAATCGGCGAAAGGAGCAGAATACGGGTAAGCATAACCAACGTGCCGCGCGAAGCATCATGAGCAAAACCTGGAAACACTTGCGGAACAACGTAAGGTATGACCACATAGACGACAGCGCAAACAAAGACAATACCCATGAAGAAAAGTGAAAACGTGCTATCGACGAACTTTTTACCTCCCTTCATACCATTCTCGCCCTTCATTTTCTCGATAAGAAATGGCACTAGCACTGAAATCGAAACCACCGAACCAATCGAAACGAAGATGAGGTCCGGAATTCGGAAAGCGGCATAATAAATATCAAGAGTGTGACTTGCGCCAA
>CAZYVN010000086.1:0-2908 GCA_964650925.1 uncultured Candidatus Saccharibacteria bacterium | reverse complement strand
TGCAGCCATAAATCGGCTAAAAAACAGCTTATCTACTTTCCTAGTGTTGGGTGAACAGATATGCGAAAATTCATTTTGGCGAAGTCTAGCGGAAAAACTAGGTTTACCGACGGATACATCCTTAGTTGCTGTTCTCGATGCCATGAATTGCAGGGGCCAAGCTAGCGGGAAACCACTTCTTATTATTATTGATGGTATTAACGAGACCAAGCCTGATCGGTTTCGATGGCTAACCTGGTTGCCGGAAATTCAAATCGAAATTTCGAAACGACCATGGCTTAGATTTATCGCCTCTTGCCGCTCTTCTTATCGAAGCGCGTCAATTCCACAATCGATCGACATGGGGGAGTTCGAGCACAAAGGTTTTGAGGGTTTCGTTACAGATGCCTGTAATAAATTCTTTACGCATTATCAGCTTAATCTTCCAACCGATCCAATGTTACATCCTGAGTTTGAAAACCCGTTATTCTTAAAATTGCTTTGCAAAGTAATGCAATCACAAAACATGAAAACTCTTCCACTTGGATGGACCGGCTTTTATCAAGTATATGTCGCTTTTATGCCCGAAATAAATAGAAAATTCTGCAGGTCGATCGATAGCGCAGAGGAGAATAGATATGTCCACAAAGCGACCACTGCCTTTGCAAAGAAATGTTCGGATGTCAGTCAAGATTATTTGACATGGTCTGGCGCACAGGAAGTTGTTGAGAGCATTCTACCTACTGCCTTGCGAAATGGAAAACTCCTTGAGTTCTTGATATCGGAAAACGCGCTTCGCACAGATGGATGGAATGACGATAAGGAAGAGGAAATTATTAGAATATCCTTCGAAAAGCTTTCCGACTATTTGATAGCGGAGTTTATGCTTGAACCGTATAACAGCACAAGCATTAAGCAAGCCTTTCTAAATCCCAGCCAGTTAGGCCGACTTGTCAAAAACAGAGAAACAATGCTTCAAAATCGAGGGATTTGTGAAGCTATGTCAACGATTTTGCCCGAGCAATACAATGAGGAGTTTTGCGTTTTCATCGATAACGCCGAATGTGAAGAAGAAGGCCTGAAGTGCCTTGTGGAATCCTTGAAATTTAGATCTCCCGACCGAATTTCAGCGGGAACAATTTATTACATTAATAAGGCTTTATCCTGTGACATTTGCTATACAGCAATGGACACGTTATTGGCGCTTAGCACAAGGGAAATGTGCCAAGCTAATGCCATTTTTCTCGACAAAATTCTACGTGATTTGAGCTCGCCGAGGCGAGATGCTTTTTGGTGCACATATACACATCTCCGTTATGAAGAAAGAGGGGTTGTTTATTTGCTTTGCAATCAACCATTAGCATTATCCCCAAAGGCATTGCCAACCAAGTCTGTTATCTATCTTTGGGCTATTGTTCTTCTTTGGTTTTGTTCGTCGGCAGATAGGCGCGTCAGAGATACTGCAACAAAGGCTCTAGTTGCACTGACGCAATCTTGTCCTGAAGTTTGGCTAGAATTATTGGAATTCTTTCTAAATACTGATGACGACTATATACTTGAGCGAGCACTCGCATCCTGTTATGGGGCACTTCTCAGGAATCCCCTGAATCCCAGGCTGCAGGAACTTGGGTGGTTCACCTATTTTAAGATTCTAAAAAATGCCAGTTCATTTCAAAATGCTTGTGTATTGGATCATGCGAGAGCGATTACTTACATGGCAATGCGTTCTGGTCTATTAGGAACCTCGATATCGAACAAGGATATTTCACCACCGTATTCATCTGATTGGCCCCTTTCCTTTGAAAGCAAAGCAAGCATCAAAACTTCGGAAGGTGCTGATGAACGACTGCCAAAACTTTTCCAGAGTTGTTTTGAAGATGACTTTTTCACGTATACAATTTCTCATGCACTCGGCGCATACGAAAAAACACTAAGCAAAGAGCAAATGGCCTCTTGGGTATTTTCTGAAGCCATGCGTCTTGCTGATGGAGATCAAGGCGTAATTCATTATGATAAGGTAATTTGTTCACGCTTTGGTAGAGGGCGCGGAAGAGTAAAATGGGCTGAGCGGATTGGCAAGAAATACCAATGGATTGCACTACGAAGGCTTATAGCGAGAGTAGCATGCAATTGTCAGCCAGAGATTTCTCGTTGGTCCTCAAAACCAAAGCAACACCCATTGCTATTTTCGAATGCTGCAGATATTGACCCGAGCATCCTGATAAAAAGTGCAGCAAAGGAAAGATTGAACCCTGATTGTTGGTGGAATAAGAATCTTTACACCTTGAAGAATGTAGAAAATATGACTGACAAGGATTGGATTGCTAAGATCGATTTTCCTGACCCAAGAAAACTCATTGGACCGCATTGCGATTCGCAAGGAAACAATTGGATTATTTTGGAATCACATCCTGACTGGCGACTTGTTGAAGAAGGCGAAGGAGATATATTTGACAAGAAATATCGCGACATGTGGCTTCAAATTAGAAGCTACTTTGTACCTACTTCAAGCCTTTTGTCTTTGATGAAAATGCTGAAAGCCAAGAGTCTGGTTGGGCGATGGATGACTGAAGGCATGGAATTACACGAAGGATATATTGGAGAATATCCATGGGGCGTGCCGTTTAATTGCTACGAAGACGAATATCGAGAGTATAATATGGAACCAGATTGGAAGGGACAACTTTTACCCTCGGCAAATTCGTTGACAATAAACTATGGATATGACTGCTTCCAAGAGTCGCCGATTAATATTTTGTTGCCCAGCCGGAATCTTTATGAGTTCTTTAATCTAAATTGGAATGGTATTGATGGATTTTCTTCCGAAGGAACTGACGTATTTGAGGATCCGTCTGTACTTGAAACTGGCCCAAGCACACTACTAATGCGAAGAGACAACCTTAAACAATTTTTAACTAGAAGTGCTTTA
>CAZYVN010000085.1:0-2947 GCA_964650925.1 uncultured Candidatus Saccharibacteria bacterium | reverse complement strand
AAGTGGACAGGTGCGGGGTAACTAGAAGTTCATTAAGTTGAAATATTGGAGCTTGCAGCGTTGGGTGAAAGACAGTTCTTATCCGTTGACTTGTTCATAATTTTTGAGTTAGCGGGCATAGTCAACGTGAAGGTACCCGAATCAACTACAATCGACTGGACCACATTGGTGGTACCTGTGACGTAGAGATTTTGAGAAGCGACGTTGATTACCGCATTGGTATCAAGACTGACGTCGTTGTAGTCGGCGCGGGTAATGCCAGGCAAGAGCACCAGGACCATCACCCCGAGACTAAATGTATAATATTTAGACATGGAGTGGGTTATTTAACGCCGAAGTAATTGACACTGATTGATCCAGGAGCAACTGCGCTACCGGTGTAGCCGAGGTTAACAATTTCAAGCTGGATGGTGTTTGGATTGGTGCTAGAAGCAGCTCGAACGCTTAGGAAGGTAGGAAGTGAGCTGGTTGCCTGGATAAAGATGCGGTGAGTAGCGCTTAGGTTACCGGAAGTATCCGTCGTACAGTTGAAATAGGCGCTACTTGAAGCGGTAATCGATGAAGAGTTGGTAATCGTACAATAGCCGAAGACCATATTGCTTACAGCTCGACCGGTTGAACCGATAGTCACTGTTCCTTGGGTTGAGATGTTACCGGCTGGAGTGGTGGTAGCGTTACCGTTGACGCTAAACGTACCGCTGTTTGAAAGAATCGAGGTTGAAGCGTTGCCGAGGGTAGTCAAACCAGTGACGGTAAGCATACCCTGAGTGGCGATATCTCCCGTCGAAGCGGTTGTTGTCGCGTAACCGTTTAGCCAAAGGTTACCTGTCGAGCTAATACCGGTAGTTGAAGCATTTGCCAACGTCGAAAGACCGGTGACACTTAATGTACCGGCAGTGCTGATGTTGGTGCTGATCGTGGTAACGGCACTTACCGTTCCGACAATGGCGCACACTGAAAACATTACTGATAAAAGAACAATGTAAAATCTTGTTTTTGAATGATTTGTTTGCATAGGATGTTAAAAAACGGGCACCTAATAAATAAGGTGTCAATATTATACACCCTTTAGCAGTCTATTCGATTTTGGATAACTGTGGATAACTCAACATTAGATATCTGCTTAACGAGAAATGTATGGCAAAAGACCCATAAATCGAGCTCTTTTGACAGCAACGGAAAGCTTACGCTGGTAGTGGGCGCTTAGACCGGACTTCTTGCGAGAGAGCATTCGACCGTGAGGATTAAGGAACTTCTTAAGAATATCGACATCTTTGTAGTCGACATGTTTGATATTATTTTGTGAAAAATAGCATTGTTTCATAAGTGTATGATACTAATATACGAATTTATAGGGATTATGCAAATCTAGAATGGAATGTCGTCGGGATTGATTTCTTCGGCTGGATACTCGATCGTATCCATTGGCGGCGGTACGGACTTATCTTCAGCTTTGTGATTATCCTGAGAAACCATTGGCTGTCCGCCTGCCCCACCCGCTCGAGGTCCGAACTGAACTCTGTCGGCGATAATCTCGGTGCGATACTTTTTCTGGCCATCCTGGTCCCAGCTTCGAGTCTGCATCCTACCCTCAACAAGAGCGCTTGCCCCCTTTTTTAGGTACTGGGCACTTGTTTCTGCCTGCCGACCAAAAACAACAATGTTGTGATAATCAACCGACTCTTGTTTTGCCCCATTTCTGTCTTTCCAGACACGGTTGGTGGCCAGACTTAATGATGTCACCTTAATACCTGAAGGCAGAGCTTTCATTTCAGGGTCACGTGTGAGGTTTCCGATAACGATGGCTTTGTTTAGATACATAATTCGTAATTCTTAATTAATAATTACTCATTGATTAAGCCTCTTTCACCATGTCATCAATCGTCTTATCGAGCTCTTCAACCGAAACGGCTTCTTTTGGAGCTTCTCCGCCAACGACATCTTCTTTCTTTACTTCTTTTGGTTTAGCGGGTGCGAGGGTGCTCTCTCGTACGGTATTTATGAGAAGGTAACGCAGAACGTGAGGATTGGTCTCAAAAGCGGTCTTTATTTTGGTAATAGCATCCGAAGCGAGCTCAAACTTAACCCAGCCAAAATGACCCTCGTTAAAACGATGTCGAACACCGTCAAGCGGCTTTATCATTGTGTATGCAAGCGGTCGTAATGTCGGACTTTCATGAGCGATGATTGTTCCCTTGGTTTTTTCGATCAAGGAATGAATAGCTTCCATTTCAGAAGCTACTTTTTCAACCGGCACCGAAGAAACGATCAAATACCCCACTTCGTATATTTTATTGCCATCACTAACAACTTCTGTATCCTGTTTTTCCATGTAATTTTTCGACAAGAAGCAATCCGTCCAAGAACGGAGCCCTTTCGTGTCTCCACGAAAGGGACTTCCTGCCATTTAATGAATAATAAATACACATTAGCATAGCTATTTTTGACTTGCAAGGATGCCAAAAGAGCTACTCCGTAGTTAAGTATACCAGGTCGAGATTAAGAAAAAATGAAGAAAAGATAAAGAAATACTGAATATTTTGACTATCGCCAGGACGAAAACCACATTCTGTTTTCAAGTTGAGCCCGAGTGAGCTGAGTGCCATACGTAAGTGGGCTAAAAAAGATAAAAAGAAGCAGAGAGACTCCTAACAAGGCGTAGATCGTAGTTAATTTATTTTTTCCAGAGAAAAACCGGCCAATTAAAAAAGCTAGCCCTAGAATACTGAAGACTAATGCCGCTTCATAATGATAGAGAAACATTACCCGACCGATAAATATAAAAGGGAGAAAGTTGAGCAAAAAACCAAGGACAATGAATATCGGTGTCCGTTCTTTCTTTTTAAGCGACCAAAAGATAAGAAAGATAATCGAGAATGTCACACACCCAGATATGAAAGGAATAACGGATAAGTACAATTAAGAATTACTGGCCCCCCAAGGGCTT
>CAZYVN010000084.1:0-3008 GCA_964650925.1 uncultured Candidatus Saccharibacteria bacterium | reverse complement strand
ATAGACGATCACACCACGCGCTGGAAGCGGCCCGACTTTCGCGTTGCCCTCATTGCAATGCTCCCCACCTACGGCACAGAATGTGCCTCAACTGCGGCACGTATCGGGGTAAAACGCTCATTGATGTAAAGGCCCGCATCGCCAAAAAAGAAAAGAAAATGAAGGAAAGGGCAAAAGCGACGGAATAAGTAGATCGTTCTCTCAAAACAAAAAGATATGGCCAATAGACACCTCTCAAGATCGATAGTTCTCCAATCACTCTTCGAGTGGGATTTTAGAGGTCAAAAAAGCGATACGCATGAAATAATCACCCGTGATGTCCAGGAATTTGCCCCTGGCATGGGTGATTTTTCATTTATCGAGCAGCTTATGGCGAGTATCATTGAAAAGAGAAACGATCTCGATAAAATCATTGAAAAAGCAGCACCGGATTGGCCAATCGACAAAATTTCGGTAGTAGATCGAAACATTCTGCGCATCGGTCTCTATGAATTACTTTTCTCCAACCGCGACGAGGTGCCGGCCAAGGTAGCCATCAACGAAGCAATCGAGCTCGCTAAAACTTTTGGCGGCGAAAACAGCGGTAAATTCATAAACGGCGTGCTCGGTTCGGTTTATAAAGAAATCGGCGAGCCGGGTAAAGACGCCGTTTCAAAAAAGAAAATTCGCCGCGACGAAGCTATTCCATACGACCAGATTCCGCTTCAAAAACTTGGCGGCGCAGTGGTCTATGCCAAGGATGAAAAGGGCGACATCTTTTTAGCGCTCGTTCATGATATTTTTGGACACTGGACGCTTACTAAAGGTAAAATCGAAGCGGGAGAAGATGAGATTCAGGGAACGCTTCGAGAGGTCAGTGAAGAGCTTGGTCTTAATAATCTTACTGTCAAAGAAAAACTCGGCGAAAACGAATACGTTGCTTCCAATCCGGAAACCGGTAAACTTCGCAAACACGTCGTCTATTTTCTTATTGAATCTACGTTCGACGAAGTTAAACTTGAAAAAGAAAAGGGTGGACTCGACGATGTCAGATGGTTTAGGCTTGCCGACATTCTCGAGCTCAACTTTTACAACGACATTCTGCCCATCGTCACCAAAGCCATCGGTCTTCTTTCGAGCGGCAATTAATCTCCATGATCGACTTTTCGAAATTTGAAAAAAAAGCCGGCATAAACTTTACCGACAAAGCTCTTCTTAAGCAGGCCTTTGTCCACCGCTCGTTCATCAATGAAAATCGAAATTCTGGCTTGGCCCACAACGAACGGCTCGAGTTTTTAGGAGATGCCGTTCTTGAGCTGGTTTCGACCGACTTTTTATATAGACGTTACCCTCACAAGAACGAAGGGGAGTTGACCGCGTATCGTTCGGCGTTGGTCAATACCCACAGCTTGAGTAAGGCTTCAACCTTGCTTGGGGTCAATGATTATCTTCTGCTTTCAAAAGGAGAAATGAAGGATATTGGTCGAGCCCGACTGATTATTCTTGCTGATGCCATGGAAGCGATTATCGGAGCGATTTACATCGATCAGGGCTACGATCAGGCAAAACTCTTTATTGAAAAAAACCTTTTTGAAATTATTGATATCGACGAGATTATTCGCAGTAAATCATGGATGGATCCGAAAAGCCATTTTCAGGAAAAAGCTCAGGAAAAAACAGGCCTCACTCCTTCTTACCGGACTGTCCGAGAAAGCGGTCCCGACCACAACAAACGTTTCGTTATAGGGGTTTTTCTTGGTGATCGACAGTTTGCCCTGGGCGAAGGCGAGTCAAAACAAGAAGCTGAGCAAGCCGCCGCGGAAAAGGCCCTTGAAGAAAAAGGTTGGCTATAGTGGTATAATAAGGATTATTTAATTGTAGTAATAACATGGTTGACGATAAAGAATTTAAGAAAGTGGAGATGGAATTTAACAAGCAAATGGAAGAGTATCGACGACTGAGTGCCGAAAAAGAAAAGTCGCTTGAGGATAAGAAACGACGAAAGGAAGAGGTCCGTCAGATAATCGAAACGAAAAAGAAGGAAATTCCCGTTCATGAAAAAGAGGTAAATACGTTGACCAATGAGATCCGCGTACTCGAAGCCGACGTTAAAAAGCTCCAGGAATCTCATCGACAAATCGAAGAAAAATTCCGCCGAACCCCGCGCTAGCGCCCATACATAGAGCTATGAATTTAAAGAGTTTGGAAATCTCAGGATTCAAGTCGTTTGCTAAAAAATCGAACTTGGAATTCAAAACGGCGATTACGGCTATTGTCGGACCCAATGGTTCGGGCAAATCAAACGTGGCCGAGGCTTTTCGGTTTGTCTTGGGTGAGCAATCGATCAAATCGCTGCGCGGCAAACGCGGCGAAGACCTGATTTTTAATGGCGCCGGTGACCTCTCTCGATTCAATCGAGCCGGGGTTAAGGTTATTTTTGATAATTCAAAGCGGCTTTTAAATATCGATTTCGATGAAGTGACGATTGAGCGCATTGTTCACCGAGATTCTTCAAACGAGTATCTTATTAACGGCAGTCAGGTTCGACTCAGGGATATTACTGAACTCCTGGCCGGGGCCCATGTCGGCGCCTCGGGTCATCACATCATCTCTCAAGGTGAAGCGGATAGGATTTTGAATGCCAATATAAAAGAGCGGCGCGAGATGGTGGAGGAAGCGCTTGGTTTGAAAATGTATCAATACAAAAAACTCGAGAGTGGTCGGAAGCTCGAAAAAACCAGGGAAAATATCAAGGATGTTGAATCGCTCCGACGAGAGATTGCTCCGCATTTGAAATTTCTCAAAAAGCAGGTTGAGAAAGTCGAGAAGGTGATTGAGATGAAAGAATCGCTCAAAGTTTTTTACCGAGAATATTTCAGACGAGAAGAAGACTACCTCAAGCTCGCCAAGAAGACCCTTGACGAGAAGCTGCGGCTACCAAAACACGAGCTTGCCTCTCTTGAAAAGGAATTGGCAAAAGCCAAGAAAGTTTTAGCCAATTCGAAAAATAAAGACGCCAAAAGCGACGA
>CAZYVN010000083.1:1944-3033 GCA_964650925.1 uncultured Candidatus Saccharibacteria bacterium | reverse complement strand
GGAAAAGCCGCCGAAATTCGCTACGGCAAAATTCCGATGCTCGAGAAAGATCTTGACCTTAAAACCAAACGCCTGAAAAAACTCCAATCATCCCGGCGAATTCTCAAAGAAGAAATCACCGAAGCTGATATTGCCGCGGTTGTCGGTCGTTGGACCGGTATTCCGGTTTCCCGCATGCTCGAAGAAGAAGCGGCCAAACTCAACCGCATGGAAGAAGAACTCCGTAAGCGCATCGTTGGTCAAGATGAAGCGGTTAAAAAAATTGCCGATACGATCAAACGTTCGCGTGCCGGTATCGCCGATCCAAACCGACCAATCGGCTCCTTCATTTTCCTTGGTCCAACCGGTGTCGGTAAAACCGAGCTTACCAAAGCTCTGGCCGAATTCATGTTCGACGACGATAAGGCGCTCATCCGCGTCGATATGTCCGAATACATGGAAAAGCATTCCGTCTCCAAGCTCATTGGCGCGCCGCCTGGATACATCGGGCACGATGAAGGCGGGGGATTGACCGAAACCATTCGTCACCGTCCATACGCCGTCATTCTTTTTGACGAAATTGAAAAAGCTCATCCTGAAGTCTTCAATATCTTACTTCAGGTTCTTGATAATGGTCGTCTGACCGACTCGAAAGGCCGAACCGTCAATTTCAAAAATACTGTCATCATCATGACTTCGAACATCGGTGCTCAATACATCGAGCGGATGCAGAAGATTGGCTTTACCGCACCCGATGCTACAACCAAGGATGATTACAACGCGGTTAAGGATAAAGTTATGACTGCTCTCAAGGATCATTTCCGACCGGAATTTATAAATCGTCTCGACGACGTCATTGTCTTTGACGTGCTCTCGACTGACGCCATTCAAGACATTGTTAAGATCCAGGTCGAGCTCGTTAAGGAGCGTCTCAAAGTAAAAGAAGTTAATCTTGAAGTTTCAAAAGAAGTCCTAAGTTATCTTGCCAAGGAAGGATACAATCCTCAATACGGCGCCCGACCACTCAAGCGTTTAATTCAGAATAAAATCCTGACACCGGACGCGAGCCTCATCCTCTCTCAAGGCGTAAACAAAGGCGGCACTATCCAC
>CAZYVN010000083.1:0-1934 GCA_964650925.1 uncultured Candidatus Saccharibacteria bacterium | reverse complement strand
ATAGTCAAGTTGGCGTTAAAAAAGCGGAGGTTAACCTTTACCGTAAAGAAGGCCAAAAACGGGGATTTTTCCATCGGTTCCAAGAGGCTGTAAGTATTAAACGGGTAAATCCCTCTGGATTTTCTCGGGTTTTTATAGTACCTTTATTAGGTACGCGTAGGTGGTAGAGTGGTCAATTACAACAGACTGTAAATCTGTCGCCTTCGGGCTTCGGGGGTTCGAATCCCTCCCTACGCACATTGTATGCTATAATCACAAAATGCAACCGTATTGTTATCTCAATGGTGAAATAATTCCACTTGATCAAGCGAAAGTTTCAGTTACCGACATTGGTATGATGCGGGGTTATGGTATCTATGAGGGCATTACTACCGCTAATAACAAACCCTTCTATCTGGAAGAGCATCTCGATCGTTTCGAACGTTCGGCAAAAGCTTTGGGACTGCGCATTCCGCTTTCTCGAGCACGTATCGCCGAAATTTTAAACGAACTTGTCAAAAAAAATGGTTATCGACGAACCAATTTTCGAGTCATTCTCACCGGCGGCCCAGCCGAAGGCGGTGTTAATTTCAATCCCGAGACGCCGACATTCTATATTGTTACCGAAGAGCATCATCGTTTACCCGAAGAAACCTATACGAACGGCGCTTCACTCATTCGTCGCGAGCATCTACGATTTTTGCCGGAAATAAAAACCATTAATTACATTAACGCCGTTCGGTTGCAACCAGAGCGTAAACAGGCGGGAGCAATTGAAATTCTTTTCACCTATCAGGGCCGTGTGCTGGAAGCAGCGACCAGTAATCTTTTCATATTCAAGGGCGATCGGCTGATTACTCCTAAAAAAGATGTGTTGATCGGCATCACTCGTAACATTGTTCTCGATCTCGCCAAAAACCATTTCAAGATTGAAGAACATGACATCTTGGAGAGCGAATTGGCCGAGGCTTCGGAGGTGTTTATAAGCGCCAGCTACAAAGATATTGTTCCTATTATTCGAATCGATGATCTCAAAATAGGGGGTGGAAAGGTTGGTAAAAATACCAAGCAAATACTGGCTCTTTTCGGCAATCTTATAAAAAACTACTAATGTAAAGGGACGTATTGACTTTAGATCTGCAATATGCTATCATGTTAACTAGTAAATAAAGGCTCAAAACGGGCTTTTTTACTTTGTTACTTGAAAAATGGATATCATATGAAAAATCCCAAAATCCAAGGTCTCCTTGCGGGCGTCATTGCCGCCCTCGCGTTCTACTTCGTTACCAACAACTTCAGCTTGAACATTCGGCGACAGCCGCAGGTCAAGGAAGTTCAGGTTGACGAGGCGCAATCAAAGGGTCCGGTGACCGTCAAAGGCAGTGGTCTCAAGGTCAAATTTATCGACTAAGTCTTCGGAAAACAAACAAAAGCAAAAAACGGAAAGAAAGGAAAACGATAAAAATGAAACTGAAATTTCTGTCAACACTGATCCTTGTGGTATGTCTCACGTCGAGTACCTTCGGCCAGACGTCTCCTTCAACCGGAGACACTGCCGTGGTCACTACGGCCCAGCCTATCACTCCGGCGCCCACGAATTCGTCGGCACCGCCGCCTACACCAACTGTCACCCGGCTAAAGCAGTTATCCCTTTCGAGGGCAATGCTTCGGCACTACAATCATTCTCGCATCGCCCAGGTGTCTGCTTGGGTGGAGGCGGAACTGATGGTGGGTCAGCGACACACGTTTCTCAGCTTTGATTACACCCCGGGTCCAAATGGGGTTAACGAGGATGAGATCGCGGCAGAGCTCGCCAATCAATCGTACGAGTTCCAAGTTATCAATCCAAGCAAACCTGTTTGGGTCGGCTTTGAGTACAGATCGACTAATGGGGACATGTTATTCAATTCCCAGGACCTCACCAATCTTAATTTCGATAACACGAACTCTTGACC
>CAZYVN010000082.1:0-3047 GCA_964650925.1 uncultured Candidatus Saccharibacteria bacterium | reverse complement strand
GTTACTGTTGACGATGTTGTTGTTTGAGTTGGTGTTGTTGACGACTGTTGGTTGAGCGGTTGAACAAGGTCGATCTGTTCGCCAGACTCTTACTCGAACTTGAGAAATATCAAAGCCTTCGTACATGTTTTGTTCCGAAGTGATGACGGAATTAGCGTTTACGGACCAGCTAAACGAACGTTGTTTGCCGTTATCAAAGCTCGAAAATGGAGTATTGTGGAGAGAGCCGTCCGAACGCTGCCATGTAACGCTCACTTGAACAGCGCTACCGAGATTGTGCACGAAAGTATGATCGCCGCCGGTTGTGACCCAGCCGCTATCGTAATCAGGCGCACTCGTAGTACCGCAGATTACCGGCGTATCACTAGAAAGTGTACCACCAACTGCTCCCGAAGAACCACTGCCGTTATTGCTTGAACCAGAAAACCAGCTTACCGGACTGGTAGGATTATTGCTGCTAAAAGGATTTAAATAATCAAGGAAATCAGCTCGAGCAACCATAGGTGAAGCTACCGTTGTGGCAATTACAACCATAAGGGTCAAGGCAAAGCCTTTGTTGAGCCATTTGTTAACCATTTTCATGTGGGTATTGTTATTCATAATAGATATGCAGATTATATAGCATAAAAGGCTAAAAGTCAATGATGATGATCGGTACTTTTAGCCCTCTATTATTAACTATTTCAAAAAAGGACGATAAATGCAACCATCCCTCCTTGCGATTACGCAAGTGCTCCCTTCAAAGGGAGATTATCTTCGTTCATATTAATCAGTAATGTGTCGGCAGTAATCCCTCTTGGATAAGAGGGCGACTTTGGTAATCCAAAGCGGGGAGATGTTAAATATCAATCGTCGCCTTCTGGGCATTTGACTGGATGAACGATTTTCGAGCCGGCACATCCGTACCCATGAGCATATCAAAAACTTTATCGGCCTCTTGAGCATCTTCAATCGTAACCTGTTTGAGCAATCGCCGAGCCGGATCCATAGTGGTTTCCCAAAGCTCTTCGGCGTTCATTTCTCCAAGACCTTTGTAGCGTTGAATATGAATTTTGGCGGTTTTCCTTCTATCTTCTACTTCTGTTTCTTCGGCTCCTGCCGCTTCAAGAAGCTCCCCTACTTCAGGGTTTTCAATCTCCTCTATTGTCTCCACGTCTTTGCCGAGAGCTTTATTCTTCTCATCGTCAGAATAATAGTAGAAAATCTCTTTGCCTTTTTTCACTTTGTAGAGCGGTGGTTGAGCGATATAGATAAATCCGCCGTCGATAAGGGCCTTAAAATAACGATAGAGCAAGGTAAGGAGCAGGGTTCGGATATGAGCTCCGTCGACGTCGGCATCCGTAGCGATGATGACTTTATGATAGCGGAGTTTAGTTACATCAAACGTATCACCAATAGCCGTACCCAGAGCAACAACGAGATTTTTAATCTGCTCGGAGCTAAGCATTCGATCAAGGCGGGCACGTTCGATGTTGAGAATCTTTCCGCGCAACGGCAAGATAGCCTGAGTTCGTCGATCACGACCGGTTTTAGCAGTACCACCAGCGGAATCTCCCTCCACAATAAAGAGTTCGGACTCGGAAGCATCACGACTTTGACAATCGGCAAGCTTGCCGGGAAGAGTCATACCTTCGAGAGCGCCCTTACGAAGGATGGAATCTTTGGCGGCTTTGGCGGCTTTACGAGCCTTCATCGCTAGAATTGATTTTTGAACGATCGCTCGAGCATCGTCCGGATTTTCTTCGAGAAATGCTGAGAAGGCGTCGCCAAAAACTTCCTGAACCATTGCCTGTGCCTCGACGGTACCGAGTTTTGCCTTGGTCTGGCCCTCAAATTGAATTTCCCTGATTTTAACGGAAATGACGGCAGTCAAACCTTCGAGCACGTCATCACCGGTAAAACTGTCGTCTTCTTTTGAAATGCCATTCTTTTTTGAGTAAGTGTTTAGAGTACGGGTAAGAGCGGTTTTGAAACCGGTCAAATGTGTTCCTCCTTCGCTCGTATAAATATTGTTGGCAAACGGTAAAATGCGAGATGAGACATCGTCAACGTATTGCAGGGCGATTTCCGCTGATTCATATTCATTGGTTTTCTTTTCAACGTAAAAGATGTTTTTATGAACGGGTTTTTGAAGCTGATTTTGAAACTTAACCAAGGACATAAGTCCTCCTTCGAAATAAAAAGTCTGGGAAGACACCTCCAGTCCTAGGTCGCGCATATAAAAGACATCGGCCAGGTCAATTTTTTCTTTGAATTGAGAGGCATCGATGACACTGATTCGTAAACCCTTGACGAGATAGGCCTGCTGACGGAGGTGATTAACTACTCGGTCAAAGTCGAATTTAATTTCTTTGAATATTTCAACATCAGGCTCGAAGGTAACGATGGTACCGTGTTCTTTGGTAGTGCCAATTTTCTTAACGGCGGCCTTCCTCTTACCTTGTGAATACTGCTGCATGTAGATACCATCATCTTTATGAACGATCACTTCGCAGAAAATCGAAAGGGCGTTCACCACTGATGCGCCAACACCGTGAAGACCCCCGGAAACCTTGTACCCTTCACCGCCAAACTTTCCCCCGGCATGAAGCACGGTCATGATGGTTTCAAGGGCTGAAACTTTGGTCTGCTTATGAATGTCGACCGGAATGCCACGGCCATTATCGACGACTCGGATGCGATTACCGGGTAAAAGGGCCACTTCGATGTCATTGGCAAAGCCACCCATGGCTTCATCACGGGAGTTATCGAAAATTTCCCAAATGAGGTGATGAAGGCCGTCAGGACCGGTCGTACCAATATACATTCCCGGGCGTTTACGCACGGCATCGAGCCCGCGCAACACCTCGATCGATTGTTCGTTATAGGTCGCATCTTCGCCGTTGCTGCCGTTGCTTTTGACGCCGGCGGTGGTCTGACCGAGCGGCTCGGTACCAGCCGCTGCCGCTCGCCGGGCGGCGGCGCCGAGCGGGCCAACGGGATCTGACGCGGGTGTCGTATTCGCCATAGTGCGCCCCGTCACAGTTGAGGGTTTTAGGAAAAGGGCG
>CAZYVN010000081.1:0-3120 GCA_964650925.1 uncultured Candidatus Saccharibacteria bacterium | reverse complement strand
AGATATAGGTTGTTTTTTTATCGGCAACCGCATTTTGAATATCCTTCCTTTTATTGCCTTGATACCCCGATTCTGCCGAGTAAACACTCTTCTTTAAAAAATCATCATCAGGCTGCGGCCAAACAAAAACCAAGCGGCACATTGAACAGCGATAGAGTTTATACCCTTCTTTATGTAGTAAGTATTGAGCCGGAGTGCGGCAAACGGTGCAGGTCGGATTCATGGTAGTTTTTATTGGGTAATGCCGGCTTCTTTGGCATGGGCCAATAATGAAAGTACTCTACTCTTACTGGAGTGCTCGCGCAAGATGCGTTCGTACTCGTCGGTTAAGGATGCTTGTTGGTAGGTGGTGCGAAGGAAGGCGGCCAGTCGGTTGAGTTGGCTTTCAAAATCGAAGAGGTTATTGAATTGCCAGATTCGAGAATAATTAAGAGCTTCACTTGCCAATTCATAAATATCAATCTTTTCGGTGAGGAGCAGGCAATTGTTCCCCAAAATCTCCCAAAAACGAGCGGTGTCAAAACCCCCGCCGCCGATTGAAATGCCGACCTTGGCTCGATTCAATAGTTCATAAAATTCCTGACGACCGGCAATCTTGGTTTTATCGTCAAAATTAAAACCCTTGGTGCGGTCAGTCACGAAGCGGAAACCATTTTTTGCGCAGAAATCCGCCAGCATTTCTTTAGCGTAGCGACGCATGATCGGATACTCATCCTGACCAAAAATACAGACGAAATCGATATCTTTCGAAACGACCGATGAGTAGTTGGCAACATAGCGACGTTCAATGCCAAAAGGCAACGGGATGACTCCCTTTGGATAAGGTTTTTCTCGTCGAAAATACAAAGCGCATTTTTTGAGCATTTCCTGATCGATTGCGCCGATTTCTTTATAGGTCCCCTCAAGAACTTTTCTTTGAACATCAAAATCGTAGCGATTATTTTTACCGAACTCCGAGCCGTCTATAAAGACGGTTTTTTTCCAGGCGTTTATTTTCTCAGCCAAGGCGAAATTGGTGCTCCTTTTACCCCAAATCAATATAATCACATCAGCGGTTTTAGCATAAGTAATAAAGGCTTCGTCTTTCAAAATAGCTTCTTCGGCCGGAAATGGGGTCGGGTAATTGCCGGTCATTCTGACTTCAACCAAGCCTTCCGATGCCAGCGAAAAAAGCCCGTCAAGAATGGTGTTCCCCAGATAGTCGCTCTGCCCCATTGGATTAATGACCGCGATTTTTTTCATGGGTTAACTATATCACATGCCGAGAAGTCGGAGGTATTTCTTAACCGTATTAAAATAGCCAAATTTTTGATCAAGAAACGTTCGAGTTCTAGCTCGCATTGCCTGATAAAGCGCTGGGTCGTTTTTGAGAGCGAGGATGGCTTGAGCAATGGCCTCGGGATTCTTTTCAGCAACAACCACACCAGTTTTACCCTCTTCAATCGCTTCAGGAATGCCGCCACTACGGGTGCCGATGACAGGTAACCTATAAGATTGCGCTTCAAGTAATACTAAGCCGAGACCCTCAAAATCCCCGTCTTTTTCAAGCTGGTAGGATACTAAAGCCGCGACATTGGCCAGCATGTAGTATGGCCAAACCTCTGGAACCTTACCGGTAAAGCAAACTCGTTTCGAGAGATTCAATTCCTCGACCAATGCTTCCAGCCGCGGCCGTTCCACCCCATCACCGACAATGATCGCTTTAACATGCGGATCATTAATCTCGGCAATGGCCTTGATCAGATACTGAAAGCCTTTTCGCTCAACCAATCTGGAAACCGCCACGATCACGAAGTCTTCCTTATGAATTCCCCACTTTTTTTTCAACTCTAGAAGGTCTTCATGTTTGATTTCTTTTTGAGATTTAAAGATTGTCGGTAAAATCGGTGAAATGACATGAATATTCTGGTCAGATAAACCATACCTTTTCATGACCGCCGCCTTGGTGAATTCGCTTATAGTGACAGCCCAGGTGGCGTATTTGAGAGCGAAACGTTGCAGAAAAAGGGTTTTTCGACTAGAGCGAGTATCGCAGGCGTCAGCGCCATAAAAAGTCAAAACACTTTTTTTACCGAAAAATAGTGACCAAAACACCGTCCAAAATCCAACCGGAAAAAGATTAAAGGCGTGGAAAACATCATAATTTCGATGAGCCAGAATATCCAAAAATATTTTCCAGCCGACGTAGAAAAAACCAACGGATTTTTCGGTGGTCACTTCAAGCCGACCGATCATCTCTCGTCGCGGATTTCGGTTGCCGAAAATTCGAGCCTTGGCTTGCAGGTTTTCGATTTTTGCAATGGCTTTTACCCACTCGGTAGTATGAGTGGCGATGCCGCCGGTGGTCGGCGAGTAATCCGATCCGAAAAAAAATATCTTCATTTTGCAGGTTTAATAAAATCGACGATCGTCCGAGCTCGATTCTCCCAAGTCATACTCTTGACTTTATCCCAAGCATTTCTTGAAAGCCGATCGGCAGTTTCCGGCGAATTAAAAAGGCGGCGGATGCCTTTTAAAAGCTCGCTAGCGTCGTCGCTTCGCACCAAGACGGCTCTGTCTTCGTTGAGAATTTCGCGGATCGACGGTAGGTCGGAAGCGACGATTGGCGTCCCACTGGCCATGTATTCAAAAAGCTTCATTGGCGACGTGAAGAGTCTGGAGATCGCTTCCCGACCAGAATTCGGTAAGACCACCACATCGGCGGCTTTTAAATAGTAAGGGATGAGCTCATGGGGTTTCTGGCCAACGATTACAATATGATTATTATCAGCATTTTTTTTACGGAAGAGAATCAGGTCATGATCGGTGCCACCGACAAACACCGCCTCTTCCCCGTCAGTAAATTGTTTTGCAGCATCGGCAAAAATCTGGGCACCCTTCCATTCATAAAGATGACCGGCGTAAAGAATGATTTTTTTATTCTGCGCTAACCCAAGTTTAGCTCGACATTGATCCTTGGAGGCATCGAGGTTAAATTTCTCAACCTCAACGGCATCGGGAGCGACAACTGAACGGACCTTACCGTTAACACACTCTGAATAAAAATCCGACAGGCCCTGACTGATCGTCACTAACTTAACCCTCTTTAAAAGGAGTTTCGTTAACCAATTACACGAGCCT
>CAZYVN010000080.1:0-3195 GCA_964650925.1 uncultured Candidatus Saccharibacteria bacterium | reverse complement strand
AACGTTTGAAGTTCATCTTTCTGCAGGTGGAGACCAGAAGATTGCCGTTATCAAGGTTGTAAAAGAAGCTCTTGGAATGGGCCTTAAGGACGCTAAAGATCTCGTCGATGCCGCCCCTTCAAAGCTTAAAGAAGGTATGAAGAAGGAAGATGCTGAGAAACTCAAGAAAGATATTGAAGCAGCAGGAGGTAAGGTTGAATTAAAATAATCTTCAAAAAATCCCCGTGCGGGGATTTTTTGTTGGCCATTTCTCAACTATGTGGTATAAAGATCGCAGGAGATCATATCGTATGAAACGTTCCAAAGCAGTCAGTAGTGTAAAATGCCCAAGAGAAAGCCACGGAAGAGTGATTAAAGCCGCGAATAAACCCCGGTCCTCGGCACGACCGCGACCACTTCTTCCTTACAGCAGAGTATAAGCTTGCCGCCAAACGCCCCAATCAGGGGCGTTTATTGCTACATTTGCTCATGTGTGTCAATACTGTTACAAACGTCTTTATAAGTGCTAGAATAAGCCCTGTCTATATTATTGTCATCATTCGCAATCATACATTATGGAAATCATTTCAAAACTTTTCGGCGGGGCAGCAAAGGTAAAAATCACTCGGTTGTTTCTTTTTAATTCGGGTGTTTTGTATGACATCGACGAAGTTACCCGCCGAGCCAAAGTTAAGGGGAGGGAAGCGCGACGGGAGCGCGATATGTTGGAGAAGATCGGATTAATTAAAGAGCGCATCTCCATACGTGAGGTGGTTAAATTTAAAACAGTCAGTAAGGGCAGAAAAAAGCATAAAAGGAAAACCACAAGGAAGGTAAAGGTCACCGGTTGGGTACTTAATGATAATTTCCCGTATCTCGAAGCTTTAAAAAATCTCTTGGTCAATTCAACCCTTCCTGATAATGACGAAATCGCTCGTCGTTTTAACGCCGCCGGTCGAATCAAGATGCTAGTCACTTCAGGTCTCTTCATCCAAAATTGGGATAGTCGCGTTGACCTCCTCATTGTTGGCGACGCTCTCAAGTTTGGCCAGATCGAGTCGATTGTTAAGACTCTCGAGTCGGAAATCGGACGAGAATTGCGTTACTCAGCCTTTGAAACCCCTGATTTTTACTATCGATTGGGTATTTTTGACAAACTTATACGGGATATTATTGATTTTCCCCACATTAAAATCATTGACAAACTGGGGATAGAGTAGATCAAGCTCATGTGGTATAATAATGGCCACACATAAAGGTCGGTCAACTGTTATTCTGTGTAGCACTATTAATTAATTAGTAATTATAATAACCTTATGAACTTTGATTTAAATACCTGGGGTACCGGTCTTTCCGATTCCCTAAGAAACACTTGGCATGGCGTAGCGATTTATACGCCAAACGTTGTATTCGCCATTATTATTTTCGTCATCGGCTGGATTGTTGGTTCCGTTGTTGGTTCGGTCATTGCTCAAATAATTCGATCCATCAAGATTGATCAGCTTTTGAAGAGCGCTGGTGTTGAAGAAGTGGTCAAGCGAACTGGATACAACCTCAACGTTGGTGTCTTTCTTGGTACGTTGGTAAAGTGGTTCGTTATCGTTGTCTTTCTTATTGGATCGTTTAATGCGCTCGGTCTTAACGATGTCACCCTCTTCCTTCAGGAAGTGCTTATGTACTTGCCTCGAGTGATTGTAGCCGTTCTCATTCTTCTCGTTGCGGTCGTTATTGCTGATGTAATGCAGAAAATTGTATCAGCGACGACTCGAGCAGCTGAAGTTCACTCAGCTCATTTTCTTGGTATTGCTACCAAGTGGGCTATCTGGATTTTCGCTCTCCTTGCCGCTCTTGAAGAGCTCAGAATAGCCGTAGGCCTTATCAGCACTATTGTTACTGGTGTCGTGGTTGCTTTCGCCCTTGCCTTTGGTTTGGCCTTCGGACTTGGAGGACAGGAAGCCGCCGCTCGAACCATTGAGAGAGTGCGAAATGAGATCTCCCACAAGGGCTAATCCCTTGGGAAAACTAAATATTTGACTTATATATACGCCTAGTATATACTGGCTTTTATCCAGATATGTTAAATAAACCTAATTTTAAACGGCGCTTATAAGTGACTTTCAAAAGTTATCGTTTAACGCCGCTTTAAAAAGCGGTTTAGTTTTTTAAGAAAGACCGTCACTTTGACAAATCCATGCTGTCGCGACAGGAACCATGAAGTATATGGGTCTTTTCGATGTCGTAGACAGATAGGTAAAATTGTAAGAAATATAACGTGGTTTTTAAATTTCCTAATAGGAAATTAAGAGCATATGGTGGATGCCTTGACTCTAAGAGACGATGAAGGACGTGGCATGGCGGCGATACGCTTCGGGGAAGTGCCTGGCAACTTTTGATCCGAAGATGTCCGAATGGGGAAACCCCTCCGTTTAAACGGAGACTCTGTACTCGATGCAGAGAGTTAGACCCAGGGAAGTAAAACATTTCAGTACCTGGAGGAACAGAAAAGAATGTTCGCAAGAACAACATTTCCTTAGTAGCGGCGAGCGAAAAGGAAACAGCCCAAACTTAACCTTTAACGTACGATGCAAACGAAAGTTTGTTTTGTATGCTAAAGGTTGAGGGTAGTAAGGTGGGGACGTCATTATTTATAATGAGAAGAGTTACAAAATATATTGTTAGCTTAAGTAGTTGGAAAGCTACGCCCAAGAAGGTAATGGCCCTGTGAGCGAAAACAATATATCTCTTTTGTCTCCATTCTTGAGTACCTCAAGACACGAATAGCTTGAGGGAATCTGCCGGAACTAACCGGTAAGGCTAAATACGCTTAGAGATCGATAGTGAACTAGTACCGCGAGGGAAAGGTGAAAAGTAGCCCGGTAAGGGCCGTGAAATAGACCTGAAACCATATGTTTACAAGGAGTAGAAGAGGTCGCAAGACCTCGACTGCGTGCCTATTGAAGAATGAGCCAACGAGTTCTAGTATGCTGCAGGCTAAGTCCCTCACAGGATGGAGCCACAGGGAAACCGAGTGTTAATAGCGCGTAAGTAGTATACTAGAGACCCGAAGCCAAGTGAGCTTGTCATGCGCAGGGTGAACCCCGACGAAAGTCGGGAGGAGGCCCGAACCGGTGAGCCGTGCAATACTCTCGGATGACGTGTGATAAGAAGTGAAAAGCTAATCGAACTTGGTAATAGCTGGTTCTCTCCGAAATAGCT
>CAZYVN010000079.1:0-3202 GCA_964650925.1 uncultured Candidatus Saccharibacteria bacterium | reverse complement strand
TTCTTCGCCACAGACAAAGAAAAAGACCTCGTTCTAATTGAGGCCTTCCGGTAGGGTTTTTCATGTAGTGGGATTATATCATATCTAAAAAATAATGCAAGTGCTCGAAAAAAAGCTCTGCTTGGCTACAAAAAAAGTGCTTGCGTTAAACAAGCACTTTTGACTTACGTAAAATTGATTCAGGTGAGCTCGAGGATGATTTCTTCGAAGCTTTCTTTTTTAACCGACAAAGGTTGCGGTCTTGAGGCAAAGCTCGGGAGTGAGGTTACCTTCACGTTGTGCCGGATATTATTGAATTCGATCTCGCACCTGCCGGTCTGAACCCTGTGCTGCTCAGCGATGGACAAGTTGGCCATGATCTTCGGTCGCGAAAAAATTGACTGGGCCAGACGCGTCGGCAGTTCTGTAGCCTTAATAAAAGACTCCGACTTGCGCTTATAGAAAACACCGAGGACTCTTTGACCGTCCGGGGCTTCAAGCACCGTCAGACGAATCATGTCAACCGGGTGCCGAATGCCATCGAGGATGATCAAGTTTACCAATCAACTTGTTATGGTAGTAGTATGGTAATCCCTTATAATCAAAATCTACTACCCCGTGCGCGAGAAATGAGAAATAATAGCACAATCTCAGAAATCTTGTTATGGAAAAGATTGCGAAAGAAACAATTGGGGCCACGATTCCTTAGGCAGAAAGTAATTAATCAATATATAGTGGATTTTTTCTATCCACAATTTAAGTTAGCAATAGAAATAGATGGCCCGATTCATGAATGGCAACGTAAGGAAGATACATTAGGACATCTCCTATCTAGGAACATCTCCCGTCTCGGATTACCGAGTCACCCTCTTGTCCAAGAGGGATAACCTTCGTTCGCACTACGAGACATATCGCGAGTGGATTTCCCTCTTGGAAAAGAGGGCGACGTGTACTTACGCGGGGAGATGTAATAAGGAGATGTTTGACCACTAATGCTATAATATTCGCATGAATAAAAAAATAATGGCGACGGTAATTTTAGGAGTAATGCTCTTTGCGGGAAAGGCAGAGGCGACCTACCCGTTGCCAGCCAATTTCTGCCACACCTTCACCAACGACCTTACCCTCGGCGACACTGATTACGAAGTCGGCTCGTTACGACAGATTTTGGCCAGTCAGGGTTTTTTAAGTAGCAATAATGTCAGCTCGCATTTTTTTGATAACGATGTCCGAAATGCCGTGATTGCTTTTCAGCAGAAGTACGCCTCGGATATTCTGACTCCCAATAAGCTCACTCGCAGCACCGGCACTATCGGGCAAAGCAGTCGGGCCAAGCTCAACAGTCTCTACGCCTGCGCCGTGCCTACCCCTTCACCAAGTCCAACGCCGGTAGTAACCCTTCCGCCAACCATCATCGCCGCCCGAGTTTCGCCGCCAGTGACTCTGAGCCAGACCGCCGATGGAATACCGACTCGCGCATCGGTTGCTTTCAGTTTCGTCCTCCTCAATAATAATGACGACCCGCTCTACATAAGTAAGAACGCCGACCTGGCCTTTGCCACTTTAAGCAATCTCGATTCGGCCGCCGCTTCATATCGCAGTATCTGGTCCCCGACCGTCGTCTCAATCCAGCCAAGCAATTCATTTTATATCGGCCCAAAAAACTCCCGAGCCTTTAGCGAGAGTGTTATTCTCGATAACAGGGGTAATCCCCAAACAGATTTCAACGGTTACGTAAATATTTCTCGAATCTTTTACGCCACTACCCCAAACATCCAAAGCTTCAGCGACGAATCGTACATGTATACGAACGCCTTACAATCCGGTCCGATCCGACTGGCTCCGTAAATCCGCCACCGCTTCATCCTCGACGATCTGCACGCCGATTTTTCGCTTGAGCATTCCCGAGAGTTCTTCGGCGATGTCTCGATTGACCGGCTCAAGAACAACCTCCGCCATTTCTTTTTCGTTGGCTTCCTCGTGAGCGGCGGTAAGCATGACCAAGGTACTCAATCCAAAAAATCGATAGATGAGAGGCCGATCGATGTTCACGTCTTGAATTTGCCGATACGGGATGGAAATTTCTTTTTGATGAAGAATGCCACGGTTCATTTTCAAGCCGAATTCTTCCAAAGTAAAGGTATAAAAATGGTAGCGCAGAATCGCCTGAATCGTCCCAATCACAAAAAGCAAAAATCCGGCGACCCAAAAACCGCTGATGAAATAAGAAATGACGACCGGATCGGCGATTTGGAATTTGACGATTATCGGCAGGACGATAATCAAACCGATGGCAATCAAAAAAAATAACAACGCAAAGACGACATTCCTTGCCCACATCAAATAAAAAGCTCTCCTGCCTAAATGTTGCTCTTCGTTGAGCGGTATCATGCTCATTATTATACCTAAGGTGGGGCTTTATTGCCTAATTAATCGAAAAAAGCTATAGTAAACCTAAGTAAATGAACGTCGCCTTATCCAACATACCTATCTACGTTTTCGTCTTTATGGGCCTCTATTTTCAGGTATTTCTTCTGGTTACATTCCTGGAAAAGAGCGACAAAAAGACCTCGTCGGACAAACCTCGAAAATACCCTTCGGTGAGTGTTACCGTGCCATGTTTTAATGAAGAAAAAACCGTAACCGGCACCATTCTTTCTCTCCTTAATCTCGATTACCCGAAGGATAAGTTAACCATTTTGGTTGTTGATGATGGTAGTACCGATCGAACATATGAAGTGGTCTTCGCCCTCAGCCGACAATACCCGCAAGTCAAATTGATACGTCAGAAAAACGGCGGTAAATTTACCGCGCTTAATCTCGGCATCAAAACTTCGACGAGCGAATTGGTAGCTGGCCTCGATGCCGATTCGTTCGTCGATCCGCAAGCTCTACAACGGATGATCCCCTACTTTGAGGACCCCAAGATCATGGCCGTCACTCCGGCTATCCGCGTCCACGCGCCGAAAACTCTTCTCCAACTCATTCAAAAAGCCGAATACAATCTCGGCGTTTTTGGAAAATACATTATGGGAAAAATCGACGCCATTCACGTTACTCCCGGACCATTTTCGCTATTTCGCCGTAGTGTTTTTGAAAAACTGGGCGGTTACCGACACGCTCACAACACCGAAGATATGGAAATCGCTTTTCGAATGCAGGAAAACGGTTTTAAGATTAAAAATTGTCCCGATGCTTTCGTTTATACCGTGACCCCGGCTAC
>CAZYVN010000078.1:0-3253 GCA_964650925.1 uncultured Candidatus Saccharibacteria bacterium | reverse complement strand
AAAGCTCTTCTTATCCGACCACGCTTCCAACAGCGTATGGCGTATTACCTATTCCGGCAGTTGAAACGCATTAGCCCTTAGTAGCGCATTTTCATCTATCGCAGCTAGCATGGATACGAGGCTTCTCCAGGAGGAACTCGCTCATGCGTCACGGGACTATCCCGCTGCTGGCTCTGTCGCTGCTACCCGTCACTCTCACAGCCCAATCCGATACCAAAACCTTTGTCATTATTATTTTGGCCGGCCTTTCAATGCTTGTCGTCGCTGGAGCGAGGTGGCGAGACATTGCCATTACCGGTCTGGTTGGCATTCTCTTCGTTGCTTCGGTTGCGTATTTTCGACCGTACGCCAGAGAACGAATCATGACCTTTCTTAATCCGGCCAGCGACCCTCTCAACAGCGGTTATCAAATCCAACAATCACTTATCGCTATTGGTTCCGGCAAGGTCTTTGGTCGCGGTTATGGTCAAAGCATTCAAAAGTTTAACTACCTACCCGAGCCGATTGGTGACTCGATTTTTGCTGTTTATGCCGAAGAATGGGGTTTTATCGGCAGTGTTGTTTTACTCTCGTTTTTTTTGTTTTTCGCCTTTAGGGGCTGTAAGATCGCCAGCCGGGCGGGGGATACCTTCGGTGGACTTCTCGTCCTTGGAATTGTTATACTTATCATCGCGGAGTCGTTTATGAATATCGCCTCAATGCTCGGTGTTATTCCGCTTTCGGGCATGCCGCTTCTTTTTGTCAGTCACGGCGGCACCTCGCTCATCATTGCTTTATCAGAAGCAGGCATAATCCTCAACGTCTCTAAACATCAGAAAAAATTTACATGAAAATAGTACTTACCGGCGGTGGTACAGGCGGACATTTTTACCCCATCATTGCCATCGTCGAAGAAATTCACCAAATTGCCAAAGAAGAAAAGGTGCTCTCACCGGAAATTTTTTACGCCGGTCCGGCTGAATACGATCGTCGAGCCCTCTTTGTCAACAATATCATTTTCAAACAAACCTCGGCCGGCAAGATTCGCCGTTACTTTTCAATTTTAAATTTTTTTGATCTTTTCAAGACCTGTTGGGGAATTATCCAAGCAACGATAATGCTTTATGATATTTACCCCGATGTTGTCTTCGGTAAAGGCGGGTACGCAAGTTTTCCGGTGCTGTTTGCCGCTCGTTTACTACGTATTCCGGTGGTTATTCACGAGTCGGACAGTGTTCCGGGCAGAGTAAACGCCTGGGCTGGACATTTTGCCAAAAAGATCGCTGTTTCATATCCGGAAGCGGCGGCATTTTTCCCGAAAGATAGAGTGGCTCACACCGGTAATCCAATCCGTAAAGAAATCGTCACACCGCTTAAAAACGGTGCCCATGAATTTTTAAAACTCGAAGATAAAGTGCCGACACTCCTCGTTCTTGGCGGATCACTTGGGTCGAAAGCTATCAACGAAGCTTTGCTTGACGCTCTGCCGGAACTTCTCACTCGCTATCAGATAATTCATCAAACCGGGAGCAAGCTTTTTACCGAAGCCAAAGATACCGCTGCGATCGTGCTTAAAGATCACCCAAACAGTTACCGATATAAGCCATTCAATCACCTCAATGAACTGGCGATGCGGATGGCTGCGGGTGTGGCCGAGTTGGTGATTTCACGAGCCGGTTCGACGATATTCGAAATTGCCCAATGGGGAACACCGTCCATTATTATTCCAATTCCTGAAAACGTCAGTCACGACCAAACCAAAAACGCCTTTAATTATGCCCGCTCAGGAGCCTGCGCCGTCATCGAAGAATCGAACTTAAACGGCCATATTTTGATTTCGGAAGTCGATCGAATCATGACCAATCAAGCTTTACGGTCAAAAATGATCGAAGCCACCAAGAAATTCGCCCATCCCGATGCCGCTCGAAAAATCGCCAAAGTAATCTTGGAAATCGCCCTAACTCACGAAAAGTAACCTCACCCCTGAGGGTTGTGTTATACTATGAGAGTACGCTAATTACGCTACCCATATGGAACCTCAATCATCATCAAAATCAATCGTTTGGATCATTATTATTGTCGTTATTCTGGCTTTAGGTACCTACTTTTTCTTTGGTCGAATCGGTAATAATCAAAGCGCGCCGCAGACCACTTTCCCCGGTCAAACAACGCTCATAAATAGCATCGAAGTTAAAGACCAGCTGGCCGATACAAGCGCTATCATTTCCGACCTAACCCTCGATAAAGGAGGCTTCGTAGTCATTCAAACATCATCAAATGATCAACCGGGTACAATCATCGGCTTTCAGTACTTCGATAGAGGCGAACGACCGGCTAAAGTGGCTCTTTCAACCCCGACCAAAAGCGGCGAGACCTATTTCGCCACACTTTATTCGGACGACGGTGATCTTAAATTCGATCCAACCAAAGATGTTCCTCTGAAAGACGCTGCTGGAAATGTTCTCAGCCGATCTTTCAAAGCTGTCGAAAGCTTGCCGGAAGTTAAAGGTTAAACAATCATCATGGCGACACCTATGCGCAGCGGAGGAGTGGTGACCCGTTTTCCGCCCAGCCCGACGGGATATATTCACATCGGCAGTATCAGAACGGCACTATTCAATTATCTCTTCACTCGACAGAACAAAGGCGAGATGGTTTTTCGCATCGAAGATACCGACAAAGAGCGTTCGAAAAAAGAATTCGAGGAAAACATTATCGAGGGCTTAAAATGGGTGGGCATTTCCTACGACAAAGGTCCTTATCGTCAATCGGATCGAAATGAGATCTATAAAAAATATCTTAAGAAATTAATCGACGAAAAGAAAGCCTACATTTCAAAAGAAACCCCGACCGAAGAGGGTGGCAGGGAAGAAGTCATTCGGTTCAAAAACCCCAACAAGAAGGTGATGTTTACCGACCTTATTCGCGGTCACATCGAATTCGATACTACCGAACTACTCGATTTCGTGATTGCTAAATCACTCGACGAGCCTCTCTACCATTTGGCGGTAGTGGTTGATGATTATGAAATGAACGTCACCCACGTCATTCGAGGTGAAGACGGTATTTCAAATACGCCTCGGCAAATTCTTATTCAAGAAGCAATCGGCGCACCGCGACCGATATATGCTCATTTGCCGTTGGTGCTTGCTCCTGACAAATCAAAACTTTCGAAAAGAAAGCACGGCGAAAGTGTTTCGCTTAACTACTATCGTGATCAAGGATATCTTCCCGAAGCAATCATCAACTTTCTGGCTCTGCTTGGCTGGAATCC
>CAZYVN010000077.1:0-3280 GCA_964650925.1 uncultured Candidatus Saccharibacteria bacterium | reverse complement strand
ACTCTTGCCGAGCTGTTTCCGGATCGGTATCAATAGTGCCCTGATGAGCACCGTAACTCGACCGAATGATGAAGTTGCAGTTTACACGCACCGATCCTTTGAAAATAGCAATAACTTTTCGGCGCAGATAGAGACCTTTGCGACGAAGCAGGGCATGACGATCGCCGAATAAACGCCGCAGCCACGAGAAAACATTCTTAACAAAGAAAGAGACGTGTTCGCGCAACGAGCCGAATTCAGCCCAACCACAAAAACCGACGATTGGCCGATCGCTTTTTTGTCTGGTTTTCAATCCCCACTCCTTGGCCAAATCGGTAGCGTAGGCCGGCATGATAATCTCATTGGGCTTTTTCTTATAACCGTACTGGGAATGTCGGATGACGATTGAATTGGCTATCGGTACGTCATCATCGCTATCTCCGACCACAAAAATAATAATCTTCTTGTGGTGCTCTTTTGAAAGCGCGATAAACGATTCAAGATATTTTCTGTTTTCCTTCACAAAACCGTAACTGTGCGGAATGAGTAAGTAGTCCGCCTGCATCGGCTCGTCGACAACCGTCACCACCGGCTCATTGAATTGAGAAAATATTTTTTCCTTGAAGAGTGAAACTTTCTCGCGGTTGCCCCAATTCGGATAGAGGACCTCGAGATAGTCGACCCCGAGCAAACGCTCACCGGTATAAACTTTAAGAAGATTGCTATTCATGATTAATCATATCAACAACCCGATCAATAAACATTCTGACATCATACGAGTTAACTACCCGATCGGCAAGGACTTTCCGTAACGAGCCGAGGTCGCGATTATACAGAGCTCGTATTTTTTTGGCCAGGTCGGCCGGATCACCGAAGGTAAAAATGAGATCGTCGGCATATTCACCAAACAGTGGTCTAAACGCCTGATTTGAAACAAGCGGCACCGCGCCGGCGATAATGGCCTCGAGAACCACCCGATCGATCCCGCCGGTCGGAGTAAGGTTTACAGCCAGGTCGCTTTGCCAATACCACCGGGCAATCTGAAGATTCGGCACCGGTGGATGAATAGCCACTTCCAAGGAAAGCTTTTTCTCGACGATATCTTTTTTTATTTTTTCTTCATACGCTTTATCAAGGGCGCTGTCCGCCGGTCCGATAATGTCCCATGAAAGTCGCATTGATTCGTTGCGCAGGATGTTAGCCGCTTCAACCAGAGTTTCCAGATTTTTAATGGCGCTGATCCTTCCCACACTCACAATCCGATTGTGTTTACCGATTCGCGGCAAGGGATTTACAAAACGCTCAATGCGAATCCCGTGACCGACGATTTTAACTTTCGTACTTGGGACATTAAAACTTTCTTTGGCAGCGGTAAAAATAACATCGGCATACTTTTCGGCAATGCGCAGTTTGAAATCAACTTGGCGATGGGTGTACCAGAGGGCGATTTTTTTATGCCAATGTTTCCAGAGCCAGCCGGCAAGCATGACGTACACCTGATTCATGTGAACAAACACCTGATCGTAAGCATCTCGATATTGAATGATGTATTTAAAAAAGCGATAGAGATACTTCAGTCGCGAAACGCCCTTCTCCTTGCCAAGCGAAAGAACGTTGACATGAGGAGGCAAATTATACTCGCCCACATAGAGCGCGATGACCGTGACAGTCGAATAGTGACGGGCGAATTCTTTTACCCATTCGTGGAAAGAACCCAGAACATTGTCGGTCCTATCTATTTTTTGAGTGACGATGAGTAATTTCTTTTCCATAAACACCTTTCAATAAATCAATATCTTTATTGCTGGCCAAAAGCAGGTCAATGTTTTTCTCTTCAACCGCCTCAAGCACCTTCTCTCCTATTTTGTCATCGACCAGGGTCGCGTAAGATTGCTTAAGGGCGGCAAAATCTTTAATGAAACAACTTCCGCCCGCTCCCCGCCCGGTTTTATGGACCGGATCGATATGAAATTTACCGATCCGAGGATCAGCGGCCAGGGTATCTCGAATAACTTTCCAATCACAATTGAGCTTTTCGGCAAGGTTGTAGACAAGATTAACAAAAATCACCTTGGTGTAACTCAAGCAATTACCGGCATACTTTATCACTTCTGCTTCGCGAGCGCTACAGATGCATGCATACTTAGCTTCGGGTAATGTATCAAGGATTTCTTGGGCTTTTTTACGATAGATTTCATTATCAATAGGAATGCCGATAATATTTCGGTCGGGATGAGCAGCATCGTAAGCAGCGGTTGCTTCACTTAAAAATTCAGGGGAATGAAATACGTACCGATCTTGGTTTTCTTTTTGAATTGATTCGGTCGTTCCCGGAACGATGGTTGATTTGATGACGGCGATCTTTCCCTTACCTACGAGTTTTACCGCTTCACGGACAATGTGATCTTGAAAACCTTCAGGAGTTGTGGGTGTCGGCACAGCAATAAGAACGATATCACAGTCCTCTATCTTTTCTTTATTGGCGGCATAAGCGGGTTCAAGGCCATAACGTACCACGGAAAACCCCCGAGATTCGTAGTCGTTGGCGTAGTTTTTGCCGATCCAACCCTGCCCAATAAAGCCGATTTTCATTGCCATATTGTACTATATTTAGAGAGTTTTTTGCCAAGTGCTCTTGTAGGCCTCCAGGTACTGCTGTTTTGAAAGCGGTACGAAACGACCCTTGAGATTTTCTTCGCGTAATCGGAGAGCTAAATTCCGATCAGAAAAAAGTCTCAAAAGCGAAGTCGAGAAGCACTCATCCTCTCCAACCGGACAAACCAAACAATTGAGACCGTCTTTAAGACCGTCACCGACACCACCGAAAAACGATGTTACAATAGTCATTCCAAAGATAGCCGCTTCGACTAGACTCATGCCGTAGCCTTCGTAGAGCGAAGTAGAAAGGAAGATATCGGCGGTTTTGTAGCAAGAAACGACATCATTTTGCCAACCAGCAAAAACCATCCTGTCCTCAAGCAACAACTCGGCCGCGTAACGTCGTAATCTTTTTTCTTGACTACCCGAGCCGACAATGACCAAGCCGGTTCCGCGATGTTTTTTCGAGACCGAAGCGAAAACCCGAATGGCTTGAAAAATATTTTTTTCTTCTTCGAGTCGAGAAGCGACAAGGATAATTTTCTCGAATTGCGGATAGTTTTTATGGAGATCGATGGTAACGGGGGTCGAACGTATTTTTTCAACATCGACGAAAATCGGCAGGACGGTTATTTTTGATTCGCTAATTTTAAATCCGGTTGAATGAACGAGCGAATACTTGATTCGTTCGGACACCACTCGG
>CAZYVN010000076.1:0-3286 GCA_964650925.1 uncultured Candidatus Saccharibacteria bacterium | reverse complement strand
ATCGAAGCGACCATTAAAGCCGGTGCCCGCAATGCCCATGTTGTTAAGGAGCCCATTTTGGCGGCCATTGGCGCGGGTATCCCCATTCAAGAAGCAGTAGGGCATATGATTGTCGATATTGGTGGAGGTACTACTGACGTGGCGGTGATTTCTCTTGGGGGTATTGTTGCCTCGACCTCGGTTAAGTGTGCCGGAAACCGGATTGATTACGCCATTGCCGACTACATTAAAAAAACATTTAACCTGGCGATCGGCGACAAGACTGCTGAAGATATTAAAATAAAAATCGGCTCGGCCGTGCCTCTGGAAGAGGAGCTCTCGATGATTGTCAAAGGCCGGGATTTCATTTCCGGCCTGCCGCGCTCGACCGAGGTTAGGACTAATGAGATCGTTAAGGCCATCGGAAAGGAACTGCGGGAAATGATTAAAGCCATCAAGGATGTTCTTCAAGAGACGCCGCCGGAGCTCGCTGCGGATATTATTGACCAAGGGATTACGATGACCGGCGGCTCTTCGATACTGCGCAATTTTCCAGACCTGGTGTTTCGACGAACGGGTGTCAAAGCGGTTCTTGCTGATGACGCTCTTTACTGCGTTGCTAAAGGTACCGGTATTGCCCTCGATCATCTCGATACATACAAGAAATCGATTATTACCAAACGCTAGTCCTTGCACATTACAGATGAGCGTGATACGATACCAAGTGCGGTTCACAAGCGGATTTCAGCCTAAAAACTGATCCGCTTCGTTTTTTATAAAAGCAGTGTGGTATACTTTTTTTATGGACGTTTTTTCCGATACATGGAAAAATACAGGCAACATTCATCATGCCTACTGCATTGAGGGTAAGGGTGCTGAGGTGATAGTGAAACTTCGAACTTTTTTTGAGCATGATTTAGATTTCACTACGACAGCCAATCCTGATTTTTATTTGAAAGAGAGCGAGACAATGACCATTGATGACGGTAGGGAACTCAAAGAGATTCATCTGCGCAAAGCCTTCGGTCCATCCGGTCGAAAGATCCACATTATAAAAACAAATACCATCACCCGTGAAGCGCAAAATGCTCTTCTTAAAATCTTCGAAGAGCCGAAGTTGGGTAATCATTTTTTTCTCGTTGTACCTTCGGCGGCGATTATTCTACCGACACTGAGATCAAGAATGGTTATTGTCAAAGATGGCATATCCGAACCCTATGATCTTAAAACTCCCGAACATTTCTTCAAAGCCCCGGTCGCTAAGCGCTTGGAAATCGTCAAAGATTTAATCGAAGCCATCCAGAATGAAGAAAAAACCAAAGCTGATGCCGTCCTTTTTGTCGATCAGCTCGAAAGAACCAAGAGGACGGCCACATCGCCGGAAAAAATGACAAAAAAAGATGTCTGGTTGCTTGAAGAATTATCGAAATGTCGGCGCTACCTCGGCGACCGAGCCCCGTCGGTCAAGCAGCTGCTTGAGCACATTGCGCTCATCAGCTAATGTATTATAATAATCATATTATTTTTTTAATTTTCTATCATGGCACATTACATATGCACCGGCGGTTGCAACGGAGAATCCGATTCTCAAGGAGTTTGCGATGCCGAGTTTTGCGCTAAGGAAGGGAAACTTCTGACCAAATGCAATTGCACCGACGGACTTCACGAAAATCCCGGTGTTCTTAACGAAGAGGAGGACGATTCCGATCTCGGCGAGTGACCACCTTTGCGATTTTATTTTTTTACCGTATACTACATTTATATATGTACGATTTTACTCAATTCAAAAAACAGACCAAGGAAGTCGAAGAATGGCTTAAGAAAGAATTCTCGGGCATCAGGACCAGCCGAGCTACGCCGGCTTTGCTCGACGGCGTGCTTGTTGAGTCGTATGGATCGCAGTTGCCCTTAAACCAAGTCGGCACCATTTCGGTCGAAGATGCTCGGTCAATCCGCATTACGCCGTGGGATATGGCCATGATTAAACACATCGAAAAAGCTTTGATCGCTTCCAATCTCGGAGTATCTGTCGGCGCTGATGATAAGGGTGTTCGTGTGTCTTTCCCGGAATTGACTGCCGAACGTCGGGCTCAAATCGTGAAACTAGCCAAAGAGAAGCTCGAGCAAGCTAAGGTTTCCATTCGAATGCATCGGGAAGGAGTGCATCGCAATATTCAAGCGGAAGAAAAAGCCGGCGGTTTTGGTAAAGATGATGTCACTCGCCATAAAAATGACCTTCAAAAGCTCGTTGATGCGGCTAATAAAATACTTGAGGAATTATTTATTAAGAAAGAAAAAGAAATTCTAAGCTAATGGTTGTTCCAGTTATTATTTTTTTAATCATCCTGGCGGCCCTGGTACTCGTGCACGAGTTTGGTCATTTTATCGTGGCTAAAAAATCGGGCATTCGAGTCGATGAATTCGGACTCGGTTTTCCGCCGCGAATTATCGGCAAAAAAATTGGCGGAACGGTGTATTCGATCAATGCCATTCCATTCGGCGGCTTCGTTAAAATTTTCGGTGAAAATCCGGATGAGGAATCAATGACCGGCCCGGATAGTAAACGCAGCTTCGTCAATAAGCCCAAGTACATTCAGGCGGCGGTTTTGGCGGCCGGAGTTTTTTTTAATCTTCTCTTTGCCTGGGCCCTCCTTTCAGTTAGTTTTATGAGTGGAATTCTTGCTGCGCCGGAGGATTACGCGCAGTACAGTAATCGCGTAAGTAATGTTCACATAGCGGTGACGTATGTGGCTGAAAAAACTCCTGCATCGGCCGCCGGTATCAAAGGTGGTGATACGATTATCTCGTTGCGTACTAGCGCAAATGCAAAAGATATCGAAGCGGGAGATAATCTTACTGTTGAGAACATCCAACATTTCATTAGCCAACATGCTGATACGCCATTGGTAATAACACTTCGTCGAGGTAACCAATCGATTGAAAAAAACGTCATTCCAAAAGTTGGGGCGGTGGAAACTGAACCAAAAGTAGCGGCTATCGGCATCGCTATGGACAAAGTCGGAACATTACGGCTACCGCTTCATCTGGCGATCTGGGAAGGGGGCCGGCTTACCGCGCACATGATTCATGAAGTAACGATCGGGCTAGCTGATCTGATAATTGGTATTTTTAACCATACTTCAAGTCTAGCGTCAGTTTCTGGTCCGGTGGGTATCGTTGGGCAAGTCGGAGACGCTCTCAATCTTGGGTTGACCTACTTGCTTACCTTTACCGCTCTCATTTCAATAAATCTAGCGGTTATAAACCTCGTACCGTTTCCAGCCCTTGATGGGGGACGCATTCTTTT
>CAZYVN010000075.1:1840-3309 GCA_964650925.1 uncultured Candidatus Saccharibacteria bacterium | reverse complement strand
AATATTGAAGTTTGTAAGGGTAAAGGTTAAGGTCTTTTGAGAAGTTTTGGCTGTCAATTGGTTCGAAGTGAGTGTCGAAATAAATGCGCAGCTTATCTTCATATCCTTGGTCGTAACTGAGCAAGAGCCACAACGTTTGATGACTACCCTTCAGAGTTGCCACTTGTTGCGGCAATTGCGTCTCATCAAAAGCAGGGATGCCGCCACTCTCAAGCCTGTTCCACATCGGTAATGTTTGCAATTCAGCAGGACCTTGATAGTAGTACTCGAGCGGATAAATCGTAAAGGGGGCTGAAATGACGATAACATCCCGGGCAGTGGCATGTTGCTCAAGATAAGTAGCGGCATCACGGTAGTTTTCTTTGACCGGTGTGGTGGCACTTGAAGCTTCGATACCCAGAGAAAAAAGCATCACGATAATAAGGAGGGTTTTGGCAACTTTTGATAATTTTTCCGGATAAGTTGAAAATATCCAACTAATTACTAAATACAATGATGGTATGGTCAAAATAAGATATCTGGTTACGAATATCGGTTTATAAAGCGCGCTCACAATAAAGACGATCCCAATCGGCACAAACACACTCAAGAGAAAGTACATGGTTTCCGGTTGCAGTTTTTGATTTTTTCGAAGGGAGAGCAAGACCAAAAGAATAGACAGCGGCCAGAGCGAAACAAGAATAGTGTTGAGGTGATCGTTTTGAAAACCAAAAATAAATTCTGAAAAAGCATTAAAGAGGTCGACGGTGGTGGGTTTAATGAGAGCTGGCGCGGAATTACTGATTCCTCCCAAATGAAGAACATAGGCCACCCAAGGACCAAAAAGAAGAATAATGAGGGTGGCCGTAAGAATAAATCGTTTAAGAGCATCTGGTGGAAAAAGCGATCGATACGCGAAGAAAAATATTGCCTGAGTCAAAAGAACGAAACCAAAAAAGTAATGAGTGAACATTCCTAGTACCGCCGTAACAACATACCAAAACCAGTGGGTTTGATCGACCGGTTTTTTCTTGTAAATACTGACGAAAAAATATTGATTAACGATCGTCACCAACGTAAAGAGACTGTACATTCTGATTTCATTACCGTACCAATTAAAGAACGGTGAAATCGCCACCAGTAGTGCGCTAAAGATACCGACAAACGGCGTGTACGAAATTTTTCCAAGAAAATACGTAGCCGGAATAAGCAAAATAAAGAAGATTAAGGAAAGATTTCGGGCAGCAGCAACGCCATTACCAAAAAGAAACTGCCAGAAGTAGAGAATCATATGGTAGAGCGGCACATGGACATCTTGAGCGACAATGTGGATGATAACTGTCGGGCTGTGACTGGTCTGCCAAAGACTTTGAGCTTCGTCGAGCCGCAGACTTTGTTTTGAAAAAACCAGAACTGAAAAAAGTACTACGAAAACGATGAGAAAAGCCATGTAGATCGCGATGGCCGAACGACTTCTCATGTAAAAGGGG
>CAZYVN010000075.1:0-1830 GCA_964650925.1 uncultured Candidatus Saccharibacteria bacterium | reverse complement strand
AGGGTGTTGAATTCATGTTGAAGATAAGGCTGGTGCTTATTTATTAACTGCGGTGAATCCCGAAGGTAGGGTACGCATCTCCTCAATAGACGAATGAGCCGATTTTTTCTGCTCGGCCGGTAGAGCGGCTTTGATAAACTCGCTAAAGATCACAACATTAACAATGGCCCAGGCCAGGTTGGTAACCACCGAAGGATCAAAACCTTCTCTGATGAGCACCCTCATGAATCCGATAACTACGAGAACAATATAAACAAGGTGCGGGACAATCAAGTTTATGAAATTGCCTTCAATTTTTCGCTTGGAAGTCACCGAAAAACTACTTTTCTCTCCGGTCAGAGCGGCAAAGAAGGCTTTGATGTGAATAGTGAAGCCGGCCATTGAGAAAGCCAGGGATTTGAAGGTGAAAGTGAAATTCGATGAACGTTGTAGAACGAAGAAGGTGAAGAAAATGTAGGGTAGAAAGATTGAAGCTAGAAGCATTGTCGAACTTTTAAATGTCACCATTCCCGTAAAGAAGAAAACCAATGGAATACAAGCATTCATGAGAACGATCCAACCGGACAAAAAGAAACTAACCGATGAAAGGTACTGAATCCGCTGAGCCATGGTCAGGCCCCTACGAAAGAAAATGTTGTACTTGAAAATAACATCCATTGCGCCCCTCGCCCATCGAAACTGCTGCTTGTAGTAAGAAAGAAAATCTTCAGGCGCTAATCCTTCAGCAAGGACTTCAGGAACATAGCAGGATTTCCAGCCGCGTTCATGCATGAACACGCCGGTAACAAAATCCTCGGCAATACTTTCTTCGCACATACCGCCGACTTCTTCGAGAGCTTGGCGACGCAAGATCATGTTGGTACCGCACATAGTAGCGGCATTCAATCTGTTTTTACCTTTACAGATCGGCCCGAAGAACAGCGCTTGTTGTTCCCAGGCACCGCGAGTAACTTGGTTAAGATCATAATTTTTATAAAACTGCGGTGATTGGACGAAACCCATTTCCGGATCGGTAAAATAACCCATCATTTTTTCCAGAAAATCAGGATGCGGTACATGGTCGGCGTCAAAGATCGCAACGAATGGACTATCGGTCAAACGCAGGGCGTTGTTAATGTTCCCGGCCTTGGCCCCGCCACCTTTTTTTCTGGTAATCGATCGAATACCCAAGCGAGTGGCGAGCAGTTCAATATCTTTCCAATTTTTTTTCTTGGCAGCGTACCCATCGTTCAGTAAGTATACATTCACGTGACTATAGTTCATGGCCAAGACCGCTCTGGCTGTTTTTTCAACAATATCGACCGGTTCGCCGCAGACGGTAATAAAGACATCGACCGGGGCGTTAAACCAACTATCAAATCGCGGCATGTACTCGGTATCCCAAATGGTGTAAAGATAGGTCAACAGCTGCCAAACGTGGAAGACTTCACCGGCAATGAGAAGATAGAAAAGCCAACTACTGCTTTTTTGAAAAACAAAACAAATAATGAAGAAGTAAAGGACGCACAGTAAGCTGGTGACGACAATGGTACTTCGCGGTATTTGGGTTTTTAGAAATTCACTTTCTCTGGGGGTAAGATTGGACATGTTATGTGGTTGGGGTTATGAATAAATTGGGTAACGCGTCGTTATACAAAGCGATTCCAAACCAAGCCCAGTTATCATCGTAATAACTCAGAGTATTCTTCCAGCCTTCTTTGTCTGGACTATACAAACTTAATAATTTTTTCTCGTATACTTCCTTAGCATTATTAGGCTCGACCACCTTAAAATAACCAATGGACCCTCCGTACATCGCCGGCGCCTCAAAAAGACCGACCGGTTTCCCGT
>CAZYVN010000074.1:0-3331 GCA_964650925.1 uncultured Candidatus Saccharibacteria bacterium | reverse complement strand
AGATAAGCGGCCTCGTGGAGCCCGCTTATTTCCCTATTCAAGAAACTGAGTAGTCGTTGAACCATTGAGACGGGTGGAAACTATACTGGTAGTTTTTTACGTTTTTCCGGCTTATTATCAACCGGCGGTTTGGCGTTGGTAAAAGGAGGTCGGCCGGCTTTGAGGTTTTGAAGGATGAACGCCACTTCGGCATTATCCGGGTTGAGTTTCTGGATTTCGGTAAATTGGACGATGGCGTCAGGGTAATTGCCAAGCTCGGCTTCCGAGAGACCGAGGAAGTAACGCGCGTTAGAATATGAATTATTGAGCTCAACCGCTCGAGCCAGGGCGCTCACCGCTGCTTTGAAATCTTTGTTGTTGTATTCCAAAACGCCGAGCTGGAAGAAGATACCTGGGTCATTAGCTGAAGTATAAGCGGCTGCTTGAGTCGAAGTAATGGCATCTTTAAGATTACCTTCTTCAACTTGAATCTGAGAGAGCAGGAAGATTGCCTCAGTGTAACTATTCCTCAATTGTAGAGCCTGCGCAAGATACTGCTTAGCACTATCGAATTTACGAGCTATCGCATCTAGTCTTGCCAAACTAAGAAAAACGGCCGGGCTGCGAGAGTTGAGAGCCAGTGCCTTAGTGTAAGCATCATGAGCGCTTTCATAAGCCCCGTTTATTCCTAAAGGAAGAACGGCTTCATAGACCGAGCCGAGGCTTAACCAGTTTTGATAGTTTGAAGAATCGGTGGAAATGGCAGTCTTGGCATTTTGGATGGCATCACCAAGTACTCCCTGGAACATCGTCCTCAGCGCATCCGTACTGAGATCTTTACGGTTTACGATACCATTCATTTTCGCGATATCGATCTGAACAAGAGTCCTGTAGTAAAGGTCGGACGGGCTGATTTGAGCCGCTTCAGTGATGCTTTTTGAAGCCGCTTCGAGATCGTTGTTGGTGTTAAACTGGGCAATGCTTTTTTGATAATCACTGGCCGCTGAAGCTTTTTCGGCATATGTGTAACCAAGACCTAGCGCAAAAACCAAGAGCACAACCAAAGCAAGGACCGAAACGAACTCGATTTTAGGTTCTTTTGAGAAAGAAATGTCCTTTAGGGCTACTGTCTTTTCTACTATCGCCATTCTAAGGAAAAGACCGGTGAAAACGAAAGCCAGGGCATAAAGGGTAATCGTTGGCACGTAAACGCAGGCGGTAACCCATAGATAGAGCGCCCCCATAAACGAGACGACGGTTAGATATCGTGTAGTTGGGTCACTAATTGGTCGGACAATTGCTTTGTAGCCAAGGATCAAGAAAAGAACGAGAAAGGCCAGCCATACGATAGCTCCCAGCAAGCCGAGAGTGACGAAAAAGGTTGGAATGAGACCAATGCCGTAATTAAAATCAGTGTTCCAGAAGAGTGAATTGTTTACTTCAGCCGGCCTGAATTTGAGCCATTGATTAACGAAATGGTTTGGTCCGGCACCAAGAATCGGCTGAGTTTTTAAGGTGTTTTTAAGGATGTCGGTGGTCGAAGCGAGGGACGGTCGGACTTCAAGCTGATTGATATTAAAGGTGTTATTGACCCAATTGCTCAGTGGTTTCCCGAGGAAAATAAGAGCCAAAGCAATAACACAGAGGGCTATTGAGTGATAGGAAAGCTTTTTTTTCGCGAAAGAAAGGGTGTAAACAAAAAATACGGCGCATAAAACCGCCAGGCTGATCCAGACCATCGTGTAGCCAGACACGATTACGAAAATCAAGGAAAGAACCATGACCAGATGACTTAAAATTTTGGCTTTTTTACTGACCGCCCAAAGGTCGAGAGTGATAAGTGAAAGAAATGTCGTCAAGCCAAAAAAGATTCCCAGTTCATTGAAGCTGCCTATGAGATTTGAGGTTGTTTGGGTAAAAATGCCAAACGAAAGAAACTGCGGACCGAAGAAAAGTCTAAGTAGCTGATAGAGGCCGACAAGAATAAATGAGGAAGCGAAGGCTATGTAGCAATTAAGCACTCGCTTTTGGCTGTTTATTGTTGAAAAAACCAGAAAAAGCAATAATGCAGTGATCACACTGAAGCCGAACGTGCCCACTTCAAACCCTTCTCCAATTAAAGCCGATCGAACATTGTTTGAAAAAAGGGCCGAAATAAGACTAACCACCGGCAAAATGGCGACCGCCAAGAACATGTAGCTTTTTGGAATCACATACACTCCGTCCTTGAGCCGACCGACAATCCAAAAGATAAAGGCCAAGAGCACTCCGGCAACCAAGAGCATCATCTTAGCCGACTGGAACGTAACACTAGCTACAGGAACGAAAAAAATCGGCAATAAAAAAATAACTGCCAAGAAGATACCTTGCGAAAGGGTATCCATTTTTGAGTGTGTAGTTGTTGTTTCCATATTTTTTAAATGATATAGAAATAATTATAACGCCCAGACACTTAAAGACAAAGCCCCGTTTTTCCACGGGGCTTCATCATAATCTCTTTATACCTATAAGCCGAATTCTGTCCTTCCTCGATTACTCGGGGAATGGATGATTATTTATCTGCGATGTTTGTTACCAAACACCTGAAGCGACTCTCTCCGACTCTCGTAAGAGACGTCGGAGCACGGTCTTGCACGGAAGTAAGGATTTAGATCGTTTCACTCCACTTGCGTGGCATCGTCACTGTTCGCACCTCTAAGCTTGCGCTCGGTGGGAGTTACCTTGCCCGGACTGTAACGTCGGGACCACTACTCTTGCCTTGGAAAAGGCTCCGTGTTCGGACTTTCCTCCCCGACCTTCATAAGAAGGGTCGGGGCAACCATCCAATATAAAGAGAAAAACATTATACTACACGTTTGGAGTTTTTTCAACCCTAACAAACTCGGTGATACGATCCTTGTAGCGGTAGTAACAATAACCGGCGATAAGAAGAATAACACCCAACGAGATAAAGGAAATGAAACGGTAGATATCATCCAGATTGGCAGTGTCGTAAAGGAAGATTTTAAATATGGTGACACCAAAAAGAATACTTGATAGATACCGGGCAAAGATTGATCGCTTCAAAATTCCCACCGCCAGGCCGCAGAGGGCGTAGACTAGCCAGAAAGCCGAAAGTACCACTCGCTTAGTATTTTCAATGGAAATATCCCCGACATTATTCTGCAATTGTCCATTGTAATAATCGAGGATTTCAAAGCTTGTCGCCCACAGGACGGCGCCGTTCCCAACCGTAAGCAAAAAACCTTCCAACGATTGCTCCCCTTCCGAAACATCGGCCAGTCGAGACGCGAGCCATATAAAACCATCAGATACCTGTATACATAAGGGCAACAATAAGCATTATAAGCGA
>CAZYVN010000073.1:0-3560 GCA_964650925.1 uncultured Candidatus Saccharibacteria bacterium | reverse complement strand
TTCCATCTGAACACGGATACGGTCTTTGACTTTCCGGACGCTCAATCGGTTATTGTGACGACACAAACATACACTGCTCAAACGGGTCAATATGTTCCGGAGAAGACCGTTTACTTGGAAGGTGACGGTCAAGGACACTTCAAGTACCCGACCTTTCTTTCGGATCGGAACGGTACGTTTGTCATCCAGTACAAAGATGGTTCGGTTCAGGCATTCGACATCCAATCTGGAACCCAAGTCGGCCTGAGCACGGCCTTTGGACGGTTTCCTCGCGCTAAAATCGAGGGCCTGGTTCGGTTTCCTCTCGACGCGCCAACAATCGTGTTTCGGCCGGAGAAGAAACTGGACTACAGTGTTATAGTGCCGCGGACGAAGGCAGGGAAAGTGCAAGTGTATGCTCTCGACACAAACGAGGTCGCATATGCCATCGCGGTGTATACCATCGGAAAAGGGCTGCAGTATTATTACACCACCCCAGGCCAGTGGACAACACTCGACTTGCCGGCTGGAGACAACAGGCTCTTGTTCTTTTGGAACAACCCCGCGTATCAACTCGAAGCTGACGCCTACCCGACGGTTAATAGTGACAATACCGGCGGTGAGGACGATGGCGGAGCGGCTTCTGGTGGACCAGGAGTCGGTTAAGGAAAGCAATTGTTAGTCAATCGCGTACTTCGAAAGGAGTACGCGTTTTTTTATTCCTATGTTATTAACCGGCTCGGGTGTATACTATGACCAATTAATAAATAACAATATGAACATAAAATCATATGGTGCGGTCACATCGACACTGTTTCTCGTCATTGCAATTGTGCATTTATTGAGGGCGATTTTTGGCTGGGAGGTGGTTGTTAATGGGGTAATTATCCCGCTTTGGCTTAGCTGGGTAGGAGTTATTCTAGCTGGCTTTCTTTCATACTCCGGCTGCTGCCTTTCTAAGAAAAAGTAGGTTTTTGAGTCGGTACTTGTTTTTTTTGAGCAACTGGGTTATAGTAAACGAACCTCATTTTTAAACATATGTCACAAGACCGACTCATTAAATTGGCCTGCAAGGATTGTAAACGAATCAATTACTGGTCAAGTAAAAACAAGCGAAAAGTAGAGCGCAAAATCGAACTTCAAAAGTTCTGTAAATGGTGCAAAAAGAAAACAATGCACAAAGAAGCGAAGAAATAACAAAAATCCCCCGACGGGGGATTTTTGTTGATGCGGGCGATGAGGGAATCTCGTCTTACTGACGCGGTACAGGCTTCGTATCGTACTCATCTTCGAGTACTCAGATTCCGTGCGATATACTCAGCCTTTTCGATTCCCTCACATAAGTTCTCAAGAACTTATTATCGTCCCAGTAGTAATTACATTACTTCTGCGGGCGATGAGGGAATCGAACCCCCGACAACGGTTTTGGAGACCGTAGTTATACCACTTAACTAATCGCCCAGGATTGTATAATACTATACCAGCTAGACCACTCTGTCTATTTCATCAATGATGTCTGTTCTGTTTTCTGGATTAAACCACTTAATCCGTTTATCACGCTTAAACCACGTCATCTGACGGCGCGAATACTGCCAAATTTTATTCTCGAGAACGCGAACCAGCTCCTCTTTCGAGGTCACTTGGGGGTTGGGCTCCCAAGTAAGGGGTTTGTTTTGAAGAAAAAGGGAAATATAGCGATATTCGAGGCCGAAGCTTTCAAGCCGCTCCCACGAAAGCCCTTTCGAGTGAAGCTGTTTTACCTCGTCAATCATCCCTTTCTCTAGGCGATCATGAAGCCGTTGTATAATGTTGTCGCGTAATGTCGTATCGTCAAGCTTAAGACCAATGAGCCTACTTGGGGGTTGGACCGCCAAGTGGGAGCGGGAGGAGGGGACTTTGCCGAGCGCGGTAGCGATTTCGATGCTGCGGATGATGCGGACTTTGTTATGTGGGTCGATTGACGATGCTCGGTCGGGATCGAATGTTTTCAATCGTTTTAAAAGTGAAGCGGTATCTTGTGATTCAAGCTCCTTTCGTAAAACCGGGTTGGGCGGGACCTTGGGGAAGGTCACGTTGTCAATGACGGCGTGTATGTAAAAACCTGTACCACCGCAAAGGATAGATAGTTTCCCACGCGAGACAATATCGCGGATCGATTGTTGAGCAAGGGTTTTGTACTGCTCGACAGAAAAGCTTTCGTTTGGATCGGCAACGTCAAGCAGGTGGTGGGGGACGCCTTTCATTTCGTCTTTTGTGATTTTTCCCGTGCCGATATCGAGTCCTTTGTAGACCTGTCGCGAGTCGGCGGAAATAACTTCGCCGTTCAAACGCTCTGCCAGCTCGACTGCCAGGGCTGATTTTCCAGAGGCGGTGGGGCCTACTATTACTAGTAATGTGGTTTTTTGATTTTTCATGAATGGGAATGTTTCGCAGAAAGAATCTCCCCTTACAGGGGCTGTATAGGCTTCAAATTTTCTCAGATGTTGTGCCGGGAGAGAGAATCGAACTCTCATGGATTGCTCCGCACGATTTTGAGTCGTGTGCGTCTACCAATTCCGCCATCCCGGCATGTTCTATAATATACAGCATCCCTCGGCTTTCAGCCACTCCCTTCAAAAGGGGGGAAATTCCTGTACTCAGGAATTGGGGGATGCTATAATTCTCCCATGAACTCCCAATTTCTGAGCGACTCGATTTTTTGGATTGAAGTCGAAAAAATTAAACCAAATCCCTACCAACCTCGCCGCGAATTCGACGAAGCTCGACTCAAGGATCTCGCCGAATCGATTAAAATGTACGGTATTCTTCAGCCTCTTGTCGTAACGAGGAAGGAAGTGACCAAGGAAGATGGCGGTCTGGCGGTTGAATACGAGCTCATCTCCGGAGAACGACGTCTACGAGCCTCAAAGCTCGCGGGTTTACTTCAAGTCCCTTCAATTATCCGAAACAGTGAAGAAGATGCTCGTGTCAAACTTGAGCTCGCCATTATCGAAAACTTGCAGCGTGAAGATTTGAACGCCGTTGATCGGGCTCGGGCATTTGAGCAATTGGTCAAGGAATTCGGTATGAAGCACAGCATGATTGCTGAAAAAATGGGTAAAAGTCGCGAGTATGTTTCAAACACCCTGCGTATCTTGCTCCTACCTGATGATATTCTTGAGGCTCTTTCGGCCGGTAAAATCGCCGAAGGCCACACTCGGCCGCTTCTCATGCTCGAAGGTCGTCCGGAAGAGCGAGCGACCCTTTTTAAAGAAATTCTTTTGAAGAAACTTACGGTACGGGAGACCGAGATTATTGCTCGTCGAATTGCCGTTGATAAGGCCCGCAAAAAAGATTTTGGTTTTGATCCGGAAGCGATGGAAATTGAAACAAAGCTCACCGAATCGTTGGGTACCAGAGTAAAAGTTGAGCGGCGCGAAGTCGGCGGTAAAATAACCATCGACTATTTCTCCAATGACGATTTGCGAACCATTCTCGAACTGGTTAATTCAAATAAAGGTAAACCAGCGACAGACATGATGCAGCGGTTCATTGCCGAGAAGGAAAAAGCCGCCGATCCAACCACAGCACCAATCGATGAC
>CAZYVN010000072.1:0-3571 GCA_964650925.1 uncultured Candidatus Saccharibacteria bacterium | reverse complement strand
TTTCCTTTTCTTTAGCCATATATGGGCTAAATTATAGCAAACAACCCTATAAAAAAGAAGGGTCTAGCCCCTTCTTAAAAGCTTGGTAAGAATCATGACGATAAGGAGCCAAAGGCGATTGGGCCGCTTGTAGGAATGGAAATGTTTGCTAAATCGCATACTGGTAAAAGTATAACTTACCCAGATGAAGAAAAAATGAAGAAAAGGTAAAGAAAAAATGAATATTTTAGAAGTTTTTCAGGTTTTTTTCATGTGGGAATGGTACAAATACAGCCCCCCCCTCGCGAGTACACAAGGAGGGGGCTGAAATCGAAGAACTGGGAGTCTACGCTGCCCGGATGATAATTCATAGGCTGGCTCAAGATGGAAAAACCTTCATCCTGAATGGTAAAGAGGCAACAAAAGATGTTGAAATCATCAAGAAAAATCGGCCTCAATGACAAGAAGGCATCGCGAATGCTCGAGATTTTAGCCGGTGGTTTTTATTTTTCATCCTAGTAAAACAACGACATTTTTGCTACACTATCTGCGATATGAAAAATGATATTAACCGTTATGATTCCGCGGATTTAAAGCGTAAAGACTACACGATCGATACGACCGCCGAGACCGCCCTCCTCAAAAAGCTCGATGGTCGAGACGATACCGAGGCAAAACGAATGAAGCGCTACTTAGCGATGCCCGATCTTTCTCGCACGCCGGAAAGCCCTTTGTGCGATATCGTCGACCGAGTCACCAATCAGACCGTTTTAAAGAAGTTCGACCACATAAAGATTCCCGAGATTATTCCAACTTCCATTCTTTTTGACCTGTTCGATTTCGCCGCGGATCATCCAGCCCGCAGCACTTCTGATACTTACTATGTCGATAAGGATAACGTCTTGCGCACTCACGACACCGTAATGTGGCATTACTATCTGGAACTCCCTGAAATCAAAAAGAAAATTGGTGAAAACAAAGCGCTGGGCGTAGTTTGCTACGGTAAAGTGTATCGTAAAGACGAAATCGATCGTAAGCATATGAACGTTTTTCATCAATTTGGCGGCCTCTATCTCATGCCTGATAGCCAAGGGATGCTTGAAATCGATGAGCTTAAAAATGTTCTGGGTCAGATAGTTCAAAGCGTCTTCGGCAAAGATATTAAATACCGCTTTAATGTCGATACTTTCCCCTACACCGACCCATCGCTTGAGGTTGAAGTTCAGATCGGCGGTCAATGGATTGAAATTCTTGGCGGTGGCATGCCAAAGAAAACGGTGCTGACCAATTTCGGCCTTAACAGTTACAACGGTTGGGCTTTCGGTTTCGGATTGGAGCGGCTGGCCATTATCGGGATGGAATTACCGGACATTCGCTTACTCTGGTCGGATGACCCTCGAGTGAAGAAGCAGCTTAAGCTTGGACAGAAGTTCGTGGAAGTTTCCAAATATCCACCTGTAGTTCGCGATATTTCATTTGTGGTTAAGGATAGCTTTATTCCCAACGATTACTTTGATTTAGTGAGAGAAACGGTCCCGGACATCGTTGAACAGGTTGAATTGATCGATAAATACGAAAATGCTGAAAAATTCGGCAAAGGTAACATAAGTTACGCTTACCGGATTACTTACCGTTCAATTGACCGGACTTTGATGTCGGAAGAAGTTGACGCCGCTCACAAAAAGCTAGAACAAATCACAACCACTACTCTGGGCGCCAAGGTGCGCTAAATACTACCCCGCAATCAATAGTTTTCCTTGAGCCACCTCCCAGGCTTGAACTGGGGACCTACTGTTTACAAAACAGTTGCTTTACCAATTGAGCTAAGGTGGCGTTCATTTAACTTAACTCCCCTTCATGCTTTTTTAGCGTAACTTTTTAAGTAAAAGCGATACCGAACCCTTCTTTTTAACCACTCCTTTGCCAATGACGGTATTCAAAAAACTTTCCGGTCGTTTTTTTAAATGATCCTTAACCATTGTTTTAACCCGCAGATATGTTTTATGGACGAAAACAAAGGCGTGATAAGCCAAAAAATGAAGAAGTAGTTTGGCGTTTCGGAGGTTGATGTAGGAAAGAAACTTCCGGACTTTGGCGACAAGGTCGTGAACGATATGGTTAGTGCGCTCACTGGCTCGACTTAAAATCGACCGCCGGCCGGTTTTAACTTCGACAAGTTTAATGGACATCATGCTGATAATGCCCGCCAAGGAAATTACAAAAGATAGTGAAGCGCCGTTCATATATTATTCATTAATGTCGCGCCGATCAAAACTGGAAAGCTCGATTTTTTCGCCGAATTTATGAGAAGCGGTGTCAATAAGATTTTTAATAGTCACTTGAGGATCCTTGATGAAGGGCTCGGCTAAAAGGGCTTCTATTGAGGCCGGTTTTGTGGCGGTAACATGCATGGCAATATCGCGAGCCAAGTTTTTAAACTCCTGGTTATCGGAAACGAAGTCCGTTTCGCTGCGAAGCACGACAATCGTTCCCGAGGCGCCGGTGTTGTGAATATAGGAAGCAACCGTGCCGGCCCCAAGCGTCCGGTCGGTTTTCTTGGCTGCGAATTCCCCGCTCTTCTTTCGTAAAATCTCAAGAGCCTTGGTTTTGTCACCGGCAGCTTCTTCGAGAGCTTTTTTGCATTGCATCATTGAGACGCCAGTTTGATCTCGCAATTCTTTAATTTGGGCAGTAGTAATTTCCATAATTAATAATGGTTAACTAAGCTCGAGCTTCTTGATAGGCTTTGACGATTTCGTTGACGAAAAATTTAATACTTGTCAGCGAAGCATCATTTCCAGGGATTGGGTAGCGAACGTCATCTAGGTTACAATCAGAACCAGCCAGCGCAATGACGGGCACTTTCACTTCGGCTGCTTCCTTAACGGCAATTTTTTCGCGCTTTGGATCGATCACAAACATCATCGCCGGCTTGTCTTTAAGTGTCACCAAACCCGAGAAGAATCGGTCAAGGTTAGCAATCTCGCGATCGATGAGTAATCGTTCTTTCTTGGTGTACTTGCCTAGCTCGCCTTTCTCTCGTTGAGAGGTTAGGGTTTCAAATTTCTCGATGCGCTTTCGAATTTCAGAGAAGTTGGTAAAAGTCCCTCCGATCCAGCGGCCGGCAACATAGGGCATGCCGAGAGTCATGGCTGCGGTTCTAATCGCCTCCTGGGCCTCGTTTTTACCACCAACAAACAAGATTTGCTTGCCTTCCTTAGCAACGGCTCGAACGGCCTCTTTTGCCTTTTCAAGCATGGCATGAGTGAGTTCTAGATCAAAAATCTCAACCTTATTTTTAACCCCGAAAATATAAGGGGTGGCCGTCGGATGTCGGCGGCTTCGAGAAAAGCCAAAATGAGCGCCTGACTTGAACATGCTCTCGATAGCGGCGTTATTGGTATTGGTTTCCTTCATTTCCATAGTATAGTGAGTCTAACAAATTATCATTTTCTACGCAACTTCGCTTTCCGGATCAATAACACCGACATCCTGACCGGGCGTCCAGCCGGTAAGCGAGTCGAAAACAGGATCCAATCCCCCGGCCATTATTTTTGAAATATTGTGCCAGGATTCCTTGATTCGATGGTAG
>CAZYVN010000071.1:0-3594 GCA_964650925.1 uncultured Candidatus Saccharibacteria bacterium | reverse complement strand
GGGCAGAACAACGGCCAATGCCTGATTCACGTCTTGCCAGGTCTGCCCTGCCGCTGTTATTTTTCCTTCTAATGCCAACACCAACGTGTCGTTTTTACGACGGAAGTTTACTATTGTCCGTGGCTATACTGATGTTGTTGAGGAATATAGTATCGATGAGTGTTTTGCCGACCTGGGAGCGCTGGTTGATAACCGCGAGCGGCTGCTTTTGGTTGGTCAGAACATTAAAGATGATATTTATAGGGAACTTGGTATCACCGTTTCGCTCGGCATCAGCCTGACCAAGGTGCTCGCCAAAGTTGCTTCTAAATCCCAAAAGCCTAATGGCCTCGTCTACATCGGCCCGTCAGATATTGAAGTGTTTTTGGAAAAAACGCCGGTAGGGAAGGTGTGGGGTATGGGTCCGTCAACTTCTGTTAAGCTGAACAAATGATAAGTCTTTAAGGCTCTTGAATTTATTCGGAAACCTCATCAGTGGGTCGATGAACATTTTTCAAAGCCTCACCTTGAGCTTTGGCATGAGTTGCGCGGCACGCCCGTCCACTCGGTCACCGATGGTTCTCACAGCAAGCACAAGTCGATTATGAAAACGCGAATGTTCAAGCCACCTTCGGCTGACCCGAGCTTTATCTTTGCCGAGCTTTCGAAAAATATTGAAAATGCCTGCATCAAAGCCCGGCATCACGGCCTTATGGCCGGGGAGTTTTCGTTTTATCTAAAAACTCAGACGTTTAGGTATTTTGGCCATTCCGTCAAAATGATTCGACCGTCGAATTTGACGCACGAGCTTGTCAGTCTGGCTAGACGACATTTTAATCACGTATACCAGCCAAGGACGTTGTATCGAGCAACCGGGGTAACCCTACACGCCATGACTCCGTCTCGCTATTCCCAATCCACTCTTTTCGATACTACTTTCAACACCGCTCAAAAAAATCACGATCTATCGACTCTCTACACTACCGTCGACCGCATCGACGCTCGTTTCGGCAAGCACGCTCTTTTCCTTGCCTCAAGCCTCAAAGCCCTCGACCCCGAAAAAACCAAAAAATCCCTCTACCTGCCCTCGATGGGTGAAGTTCAGTAGCTTCTCAAGAATTTTCTTTGTCTGAAAAAATAAGATAAGATAATACTATGAAATTAAAAACAATAACTACATTATCCGTACAATTAACTCATCGCGAAGAAGCATTTGTTGAGGATTTTATCGAAATCGGCCGAGCAAAAAATAAAGTTCAAGTTATTAAAAAAGCCCTCAAGCTCCTAGAAGAAGAGGAGGCCGTCCAGTCTATACTTCGAGCACAAAAAGAAGTGCCGATCGAGGGTGATTTAAGAGAGCTCACTAAAAGGTTTAAATAGATAACTACTCTTGCTTTTTTATATATTTGTGCTATAATTATACCCTAATTAAAAAGCTCTTTAACACAAGGATTAACTGGTATATTTGCCACAGCAGAAAGCGTCTCTCGACATTTCGGGGACTTTCTCCGTTGTGGCAAATGGTCAGCTCATTATGAGTCAAGCTATCAGTCTGAAACAAGGGTTGCAAGGAATGTTAAACCTCGCAACGAATGTCAGGTGGGATGAAATTGACGGCGATGTGTTTCAAAAGTCGGTCGTCGATGACCCTCTCGAAGCAGGTAAACAGTTTACCTTTTTCTCAAGAATCGGGCGAAGATGGTAATCGGCGAGCCTCGGATTATTCCGTTCACCGGTGACTTCGATCCCATAATCTTTAAGGGTCTTGGGCAGGGGTGGAAAATTCTGCCTGAGGAAACGGACCAGCGTGGCGAAGCACTGACCGAACTCGATATCACCAAAGTTATATTCAAGATCATGCTGGAAGGCAAAGAAACCTCTGTCAAAGGGGAAGAAAAGCTCAAGCGCCTCAAAGCCACCGGTTGCATTTGTCTTGACGGCAAGGCTTTCAAAGCTTGCTGGGGCAATCGTCATCTCCTGCCGGAAAGCTGGAAGAAGGATGAGAACGGAAAGATTCGGTACATCTTTTTTGATGGTATCGTTCTGCAGGGCCCGTGCGGCTTCCGTTGCGTTCTCTGCCTGTACTTCAAGGACGGCAAGTGGCAGTGGAACTACAACTGGCTTGAGAACGACTGGAACGCTAACAACCCGTCTGCCGTGCTCGCAACTCTCTTCGTTTCTCTCCCTTTATTGGGAGAGTTTTGTTTATCAAGCCGCAGCTTTAGCGGAGGCTGATTTAGTGAGTTGACCATACCAACCCCCGAGCATTTTGCCGGGTTCGGAAAGTGTTTCACTTAAGGCGGATGTCCAGCAGTTTTCATTGCGGTTAATGGACAATATCTTACACCTTATTGATGAGGCAGATTCATATTCATGTCGAAGAGGCAAAGGAGTACACAAGGCTCTCCATCGTTTTCGATACTTTTTTCGTAAAGTGAGCAAGAACAACAGGAAGACCTGCTGGGTACTCAAGTGCGATATTAAAAAGTTTTTCGCGTCGATTGATCACGACATTCTTTTCAAGATTCTCAACGTGTATATTCCGGACAAAGATATTGTTTGGCTTCTCGAAAACATTGTATCCAGTTTCTCAAGTACCGCTCCTGGCAAGGGTCTGCCCCTCGGCAATCTAACATCTCAACTTCTAGTTAATATTTACATGAATCAGTTTGACCAGTATATGAAACATAAGCTCAAACTAAAATATTACATGCGCTATGCGGACGATTTCGTCATTCTCAGTAATGATAAAAAATATCTAGAGGATTTGATACGATATATCGTAGCATTTATCAATGGACGACTTAGGCTTTCGTTGCATCCTGGTAAGGTCTATATTAAAACAATTGCTTCGGGTGTTGATTTTCTAGGCTGGGTTCATTTCCCGCGTCACCGAGTATTGCGGACTTCGACCAAGAGAAAAATGTTGAGGAAGCTCAAAGACAGTCCGAAGCCGGAAACAATTCAATCGTACCTAGGGTTACTTTCGCACGGAAACGCGGAAAAGTTGGCGGAGAAAATTAGATCACTACAATAAAAATGTTACGTCAAGACGGGTATAAAAGGATAAGGCAGGTGAAGGGTTTTGTAGCTCTGCTGTAGACAAAAATCGGTATTGTTGTGCTTTGAGATGCTCGGCGTTTTTGATATACTGTCTGCCATGTATATTAAAAAAATAGTTGTCGGGTTTTCGATCGCCGCTCTCGTCGTCATTTGTACCTTTTCTTTTTCTTCGCAAGCTCACGCTCAGACAGTTTCGACAATCGACCCGGCCACGCTAGTCGCTCTTACCAACGCCGATCGGAACAGCAATAATTTACCATCACTCGCTATAAATTCCACTCTGGAAAAAGCGGCTATGGAGAAAGCTCTCAACATGGCGGAAGGAGAATATTTTAGTCACGACAGCCCGACCGGCGTGACGCCATGGTACTGGTTTAAGGATGTGGGCTATGACTATGCCTATGCCGGAGAAAATCTAGCAATCGATTTTAACGACTCGTCGTCAATCGAAACTGCTTGGATGAATTCACCTCATCATCGGGAAAACATTCTCGACTCCAATTACAGCGAAATCGGTATCGCCGCGGTCCAAGGAACCTATCAAGGCCATCC
>CAZYVN010000070.1:0-3642 GCA_964650925.1 uncultured Candidatus Saccharibacteria bacterium | reverse complement strand
TTTCGGTAGCAGCACGCGGCCCTGCCTCCTGGCCGCCACCCTTGGTAATCAATGTTAAGGTTATTCCTCTCTTTATATAGAGGATACCAATACCGCGCGGTCCGTAGATTTTATGCCCATCAAGAGTAAGCAGGTCAACACCGAGCTTGAGTGGTTCAACCGGTAGGTAGAGTGGCGCCTGTGATGCGTCCGTATGGAAGATGATGGATTGCTCGACAGGCTGATGTTTGATGAAGTGACGGATGGTCTTTCCAATTTCTGAAATTGGCTGGATTGTTGCGATTTCATTGTTCACGTACATAATCGAAACAAGAACAGTGTGCGAATTCAACGCCTTTTTTATCTCTTCAGTTTTGACTATTCCCTCTTCGTCAACACCAATGTAGGTAACTGCCGCTCCTCGCCTCTCCAATTCATGAAAAACTTCAAGAACCGAAGCGTGTTCGATTATCGAAGTAACCACATGAAGGTCTTTATACTTTTTTCCTTGAGCAATAAGATGTTCGACGTAACCCAAAATCGCAATGTTGTTCGCTTCCGTTCCACTTCCGGTAAAGATAATTTCATCGGGTAAAGCAGCCAAAAATCCGGCGGTATTTTTTCGAGCCGTTTCCAGAGCTTTTTTAGCCTTAACCCCTTCGGTATGAATAGAAGAAGGGTTACCGTATTCTTGGCCATAATATTTTTTCATTTCGGCCAAAACTTCTTTTCGAGTCGGGGTTAGGCTGGCATTATCCAGGTAAATACGCTTCATGGAGGGAATCATAGCACATTTTTATACATTGATATGGTCCACTGATTCGTGTATACTTATCGCTATGTTGCTCTCACTTCCTCCACTTACTATTGTCATTATTGGTTTCTCGATTATTATCGCGGCCCTGGTGGTTTGGGTTATCTTGCTCGAACTGCGATTGAAAAAATTTTTACTTGGTACCGGCAGCATAAATCTTGATCAATCCCTTTCATATATCGCCGCCGAGCTTAAAGACACCGCCCAGTTTCGTAAAGAACTCGAAGAATATCTTAAAACAGTTGAGACTCGGGTGCGACGAAGCGCCCAAGGTATTCATACTGTTCGGTTTAATCCATTCAAGGGTACGGGTTCAGGCAGTAACCAGAGTTTTGCCACCGCTCTTATAAATGAAGAAGGCACGGGGGTAGTCTTCTCAAGCCTCTATTCTCGTGACCGAGTTAGCATTTTCGCTAAGCCAATCGTCAAGTATCAGTCGGAATTCGACCTAACCAAGGAGGAGCTCGAAGCTATTGCCACTGCCAAGCAAGCAATGTATAGTAGAAATTAAGATGGCCGTAAAATCCAGTTCACAAAAAAATAGCCTTATTACGAGGCCGCCGGTGGTAGTTATTATGGGTCATATTGACCACGGTAAATCTACCCTACTCGACTACATCAGAAAAACCAATGTCACGGCAAGCGAAGCTGGTGGTATCACCCAGCATCTTTCAGCGTATGAAGTTGTTCACAAAAGTCCGGCTGGTCGGATCACCTTTTTAGATACTCCGGGTCACGAAGCTTTCTGCGATATTAGAAGCCGAGGCGCAAACGTCGCCGATATCGCGGTGCTGGTCGTCTCGGCAGAAGATGGCGTTAAACCGCAAACCCTTGAAGCCCTAGCCTGCGCCAAAGAAGCCAAGGTGCCATGCATTATTGCTATCAATAAAATCGACAAACCAACAGCAAACCTCGAGCGAGCAAAACAAAACCTGGCTGAAAATGAAATTTATATTGAGGGTTACGGCGGTGATGTCCCGGCAGTAGCTATTTCCGCTTTGACCGGTGAAGGTATCCCCGACCTGCTCGACATGATCCTCCTCGTAGCTGAATTGGCTGAACTCAAAGCTGATCCAAATGTGCCGGCCGAAGGAGTAGTGATTGAGGCAAGTCTTGATCGAAAAAAAGGCATCTCGGCTACCCTCATTATTAAAAACGGTAGTCTTCATGCGGGTGAATATATCGTAGCCGAAGGAGCCGTCTCGCCCGTTCGAATTTTTGAAGATTTCCAAGGTAAAAAAATCAAAGAAGCGACATTCTCGAGTCCGGTTACGGTGATTGGATTTAATGCCATTCCCACGGCCGGCGCAGCCTTCAAAACGTACGATTCGAAGAAAGAAGCTGAAAAAAACGCCCAAGATTTTCTTGATCGAGCGAAAAAAGCCCCCGAGACGAAAAATGAAACTGACGTTAACGATAATCGGATAATTATCCCGCTCATCATTAAAGCCGACGCCTTGGGTAGCCTTGATGGAATCAAGCACGAGCTGGAAAAACTAAAAAATGACCGAACGGTAATTAAAATCGTCCATGAAGGTATTGGCGATATCACGGAAAATGATATTAAAGTGGCGAGCGGAGTAAAAGACGGAGTTATTGCCGGGTTTAATGTCGCCGTTGATGCCAAAGCTCGAAATTTGGCCGAGCGATTAATGCTGGAAATTAATGTCTTCACTATTATTTACAATCTTCTCGAGCACATCGCCAATATCCCTAAAATCAGAACCCCGAAACAATTTGGCGAAAAAATGACCGTTAACCCCAAAATTCTCAAGCTCATTAGCAAAACCAAGGACCGGCAGATTCTCGGCGGCAAGGCTCAAGGCGGCGTTCTGGCCGTGGGTGAAGAGGTAAAAATCCTTCGTCGAGATGTTGAAATTGCCCGCGGCCGAATTCGAGAATTGCAATCTCAAAAAATAAAAGTCTCAGAAATTCGAGAGGGTTTTGAATTTGGCGCAATGATCGAAGCGGCCGTCGATATTCAGCCGGGAGACAAGATCGAGGGCTTCAAAACCGTTGAAAAATAATAGTGTATAATACAGCCCATGGCCAACCGTGACGAAAAAGTAAAGGAGCAGGTGAAAAATTTCGCTGCCGAATTTCTTCAACGAGAGTCCAATCACCTCTCGCTTATTACGGTTACCAACGTCGGCCTTAGTAAGGACGGCAAGGCGGCTACTATTTTCTTTACTGTTCTGCCGCCGGAAAAAGAAAAAGCTGCGCTCGACTTCGTAAAGCGCAAGCGCAGCGATTTCCGAGCCTATGTTAAGGATCATTCGCGGATTCAGAGGTTACCGTTTTTTGATTTCGCGATTGATGAGGGAGAGAAGAATAGGCAGAAGACGGATGAACTGTTGAAATAACACCCCTCCTTGCGAGTACGCAAGTGCTCCCCGCCCGAACGTACTTCGGTACGGGCAGGCCCTTAAGGGGAGACTAGGGCGGACATGAGTACATGACAATAGCATGGCGTAGTGGCGAAGTTGGTTAACGCGGCGGTCTGCAAAACCGCTATGCGCCGGTTCGATCCCGGCCTACGCCTCAATCCGAAATAGTGTTGAAAAAGTTTTAAAATGTTGTAAAATTCGTGAAGTGAGGTTTGTATGAAAGAAACTGAAGTACCTTTAGAAGTTGTCCGGAAACTGGAAGTTGTGGAAGGCTGGCTCATGCTCAAAAATGTAAAAGAGGCTCGAGCTGAGCTTGATTCAATCATCGATAAAGTCGAGAACCGCTCCCTGGTGCTTATCGCCAAGTACCATATAGCCGTTCTAGATGGATCGTGGAAAGAGGCGCTCGAGATTTCGAAAGAGTTGTGCATACGTGATCCTCAAAACAGCATAATGTGTATT
>CAZYVN010000069.1:0-3668 GCA_964650925.1 uncultured Candidatus Saccharibacteria bacterium | reverse complement strand
TGGACCATTATGAGTAGCAATGCCGTCCAATGTTGGTAAGCCTCGCATTTCTGAATTGTCAGTTATCGGGAGGAATTTATCCGAATGCAATACTTATGGTCCTGAACTGATTTCCTTGATTTTTGGGCCTCTTTCTGTATACTAGGGCAATGCTTACAATTAATTTCGAAAAGCGAGATACAACTCACAAGTTGGAGGCGCTCCGCAAGGCGGGCAAACTTCCCGCGGTATTTTATGGTAGAAAGGAAAAATCTACCTCGATTGCCGTGTCTGCCGCCGAATTTTTAAAAGTATGGAAGAAAGCGGGGGAGTCATCTATTGTTGAACTTAAGGGGCTTGGAGAAAATCACGAGTCTCTCATTAAAGACGTCGATGTGCACCCGGTGACCGGCGTGGCTCGCCATGTTGACTTCTATGTCGTAGAAAAAGGTAAGAAACTTGAGGTTAAGGTACCGATTAATTTCATTGGCGTTTCGGCCGCGGTCAAAGATTTGGCCGGAATTCTTGTTAAGGTCGTTCATGAAATCGAAATCGAAGCTTTGCCAAAGGATTTGCCTCACTCTATTGATGTTGATATCGCTGCTCTCGCTACTCTTGAAAGTCAGATTTTGGCTAAGGATATCAAATTGCCTGCCGGTGTAGAGCTTAAAGTTTCTCCTGAAGAAGTCGTCGCTCTTATTGAAGTTGCTAAAGAAGAGCCGATCGAAGAAGCCACTCCTATCGACATGTCGGCAATCGAAGTCGAGAAGAAAGGTAAGGAGGCTAAAGAAGGTGAGGCGCCAGCTGAAGGTGAAGCGCCGAAAGCTGAAGCTAAAGATAAGAAGGGGAAATAACATCCCCGCCTCGAGTACAAGCCACCCCCCTTCCAAGGGGGATTACCTGCTAGCTGTAACTATAATCGAACGGAGGTTAATCTCCCTTTGAAGGGAGTCCCGTGTACTCGCGGGGAGGGATGCTATATAATATTAAGTAATGAAAAAAACCGCGGTTTTGTTATTGACGCTTCTATTAGTACCGTCTTTTGCCTTTGCCCAACAAGTGCCGCTTACCCCCGAACAACGTGCTGCGCTTGAAGCCGAGCTTAAAGATGTGGAGACGCAGATCGCCGCTCAGGAAGCCATTCTTCAGAGTCAAAAGCAACAAAGCGCTTCAATCAGTCGCGATATCGCAATCTTGAATGCCAAAATTGAAAAGGCCAAGCTCGATATTAAAGTAAAAAACATCTTAATTCAGGGTCTGGGTAAGGATATTAACGACAAACAGGTCATCATCGGCAATCTCGAGGACAAAATCGGTCGAGAGAATGAATCGCTCGCCCAACTGCTGCGAAAAGCCAATGAGATCGAGACATACTCCATGCCGGAAATGCTCTTGTCCGGTCAGGATTTTTCGCAATTTTTTGGCGAGCTCGACACGTTCGATTCGGTTGAGAAAGCCCTAAAAACTTCTTTCGCCGATCTGAAGAGTATCCAAGATGAAACCGCTGCTCAGAAAGATGCCCTACAGAACAGAAAGGATTCGGAGACCGACGCCAAGGCTGCTATTGAGGCCAACAAGCGCGATATCGAAAAAAACCAAGCCCAGCTCAACGTTCTTTTGGGTTTGAGTAAGCAGCAAGAAAAGAGCTATCAAGCGATGCTTGATGAGCGCGCCAAACGAGCCGACGAAATCAGAAATGCTCTCTTTGCCTTGCGTGATATCCCGGCTATTCCTTTTGCCAAGGCCCTTGAGTACGCAACGGCTGCCTCAGCCAAGACCGGTGTCAGGCCCGCCTTTCTACTGGCTATCCTCACTCAAGAGTCGAGTCTGGGTAAAAACGTCGGTGCTTGCTTGGTTACCGATTTAACTACCGGCTCCGGCGTGGGCATTACCAGCGGCAATCCGGTCACGAAGGTGATGAAGCCTGATCGCGATGTCCCAGCATTCCAACAAATCACTTCCGAGCTTGGTCTTGATCCGCGACAAACCAGAGTCTCCTGTCCTTTGGCGGTTGGTTGGGGTGGGGCAATGGGGCCGGCTCAATTTATCCCTTCAACATGGCAGCTTCTCAAAGACCGGCTGGTATCTGCCCTTGGCATATCAACACCGAATCCTTGGGTACCCCAGCATGCTTTCATGGCCTCCGCCATCTTTCTCTCTGATTTGGGGGCCGGATCCCAAAGCTATAGCGCTGAACGCAATGCGGCTTGTAAATACTATTCCGGCGCAAGTTGTGGTCAGAAAAGCGGCGGTTCCGCCTACGGCAATCAAGTTATGGCCAAGGCTGCCTACATTCAGGAAAACATGATTGACTTGATTCAGAATAATTCCTGATTAAATGGCTCGTAGTTAGTTAAAAGTTGCAGATTTTTACTTGTTTTGATATAGTTTGCCAATGAGAAAAGAAATCCATCCAGCTTACTTTCCGGCGGCCACGCTCGTGTGCGCCTGTGGTAATACCTTCAAAGTAGGCTCAACAAAAGAGAAAATTGAGGTTGAAATCTGCAGTAATTGCCATCCTTTTTATACCGGCAATGAAAAAGTGCTTGACACGGCTGGCCGAGTTGAGCGGTTTAAATCGCGCGCGTCGAAAAAAGGCAAAAAATAAGTTTTTATAAACAGCAAGCTTGAACCCATGTTCTCGCTTAGCACGCATAATTTTCTGCTGAAAATTTGCTCTGCTCGCCCCGACCGGGCTTGCGCAAGGCACGCTCAAACACGGATTCAAGCTTGCTTCTGCGTAAATTTATTCATGAATCTCGAAGAATTTAAAAAAAATCATAAAACCAGCTACTTGGCTGAAATGTACGTCAAACTGGAAAAGGAAGAGGCGGAGCTTTTGGCAATGGCAGCGAACGATCCTTCGATGAAGGAGCTGGTTGTTGAAGATATCCGTAATATTACTACTCAGAAAGAGGTTCTGGAAAAGCAGATGAAGGAGATTGCCGCGGAAGAAAAAAGAGAAGAAGAAATGCCGACGGAAGTCATTCTTGAAGTCAGAGCCGGCGCCGGTGGGGACGAGGCGGCGATTTTTGCCGGTGAGTTGGTGGAAATGTACATTAAATATGCCCAATCGCAGGGTTGGAAGACGAAAAAATTGGATGATTTGCAATATGAAATTCATGGCAAAGAGGTTTTTAAGAAGCTGCGTTACGAAACCGGTGTCCATCGCGTTCAGCGAGTGCCGGCGACCGAAAAAATGGGACGCGTTCATACCTCGACTGCCTCGGTCGCTATTTTGCCTTTGCGTAAAAAGACTACGATAGAGATAAAACCAACTGATCTCGAAATGGAATTCTCTCGTTCGGGCGGTGCCGGTGGTCAGAATGTTAACAAGGTTGAAACGGCTGTGCGCATTATCCATAAGCCCTCCGGTATTGACGTTCGTTCGACTTCTGAGCGCAGCCAGCTTAAAAACCGCGAAAAGGCCATGAGTATTCTCATCGCCAAGCTTGAAGCCCTTAAGGAGGAAGAAGAGGCTAAAAAATTCTCGGCAGAGCGTAAGGGTCAGATTGGTACCGGCGATCGGTCTGAAAAAATTAGGACCTACAACATCCTCCAGGACCGCATCACCGACCATCGTATCAAGGAATCCTGGCCCAATATTTCAAAAATACTGGCCGGGGGATTGGAACCTGGTTTTGACTCGCTTACCGGCTGGACCGCCGGACAGGGTGTCTGTTGTATTT
>CAZYVN010000068.1:0-3669 GCA_964650925.1 uncultured Candidatus Saccharibacteria bacterium | reverse complement strand
AAAAAAAAGAAGAGGATCTTACAAATGACCCAAATGACTAAATTAACCAGAAAACAACTGGCGGCACGACGCCGCTTTCTGAAAGGAGAAAATGAAGGGAAAAAAGGATCAACCGAATTCAAAATCCCCTACCCAACATTATTCACCGAGGCCGCAAAAACAGCGCTCGATGAGAAGCTTAAAACACGCGCCTTGCGTGCCGTGATTGAATAAGGGTGACGACATGATTAAAAGAGAGATTGCACATCTCTCTTTTTTATTGCCTTTTTTATTAAAAGAGCTATCATAACCCTAGTTTGAACTTTAAAGAATAGGAAAAATATGTCTACTGTTACAGTCGGTGGAGTTAAGTTTAGAAGCATCTGGCAAGGCGCCGGTGTAACCAACTTTTTCGGCGAAGGCTGGTGGTATCATCACCTTCTCTGGCTCTTTGGCCTGCGATTCAGCGGCACAACGTTCGTCACAAAAACAACGACCCTTTTGCCTCGGGCCGGGAATATGCCGCTTAAAAGTAACAGAACTTCTCCAAAAGATTTGCTGCCGAAATGCATTATCGTCGACCGCAAAAAACAATTTGTCCTCAACGCAGTAGGTTTAAGCGGGCCGGGGCTCGAATGGCTTCTTGCCCAAAAGCGTTGGCAAAAAATGACCGAGCCTTTTCAAATCTCTCTCATGTCTCTGGCCGCCACTCCCGAAGAGCGGTTGGCTGAGTACAAAGAATGCTTTCGAATGCTTCGAGCCGAAAAGAGAGCATTCAGAGCGGCTTTCGGGCTGCAGTTGAATTTCGCCTGCCCCAACGGCGGACTGGAACCCCAGGCCCTTGTCAACGATGTCCTTCCCACTCTCGAAGCTGGTGGTTCCACGCTGCATGTCCCCTTTATCGCTAAACTCGCGCCAGATATTCACCCCCAATCGGTCCTTACCATAAACCGATCGGATTATTGCGACGGTTTCTGTCTAACCAACACTCTCAAGTGGGGTGCGTTGCCGGATAAGGTTGACTGGAAAGGACTTTTTGGAACAGACGTTTCACCTTTGGCCCAGTACGGCGGAGGTGGACTTTCCGGCGCACCGCTTCTTCCTATCGTTGAAGAGTTGATTCAACAATGCAAAAAGATTGGCGTCCACAAGCACATAAATGCAGGCGGCGGAATCAGATCCTACCATGATGCTCGGCGGCTCATCAGAGCTGGGGCAGATTCGGTGTATTTGGCTTCAATTGCCATGCTTCGACCCTATGCGGTCCAGCGAACCATCAAGCAGATTGAGCTTTTCTACTCTGGCGGCGACGACAAAGCCGCCGCAGCCGCGAATCCATCGGTTCTTGAGACGATTTTCGGCTAACATCCTATCTTTTAAACGCTTGCTTAGGCAGGCGTTTTTAATTTGCTTTTTACAGTAAAAGATTTAGTATGAGAGAAGTTTGAACATTTACAGAAGGAAAAAATAAATGAATGTACAAAAAATAAGCGGAAGGTTTGTTGATGCAAAACGAGAACGTTACGCGACGGTTATCGTGGATACCTCCACGGGACTTATTCTTGACGTAATGCCCTTTGACGGAATCCAGACATTCCCTGGCTGTCTTATCTTCACCGGTTTTGGAGACATCCACGTCCATTGCCGAGAAGATGTCAGCGGTCAACAAAACTATAAAGAAGATTACGAGACGGCCAGTGCTGCAGCGATCCACGGTGGCGTGACCTTCATCGCCGATATGCCGAACAATCCAGTCGCTCCCACGAATTACGAGCGCTATGCAGAAAAAGAAAAGTTAACCGCGAAATCAAAAGTACATGTAACGCTCTACGCGGGAATCGGCCCCGGCACAAAGCCCCTGGTGCGAATGGTTCCCTATAAAGCCTACATGGGGCATTCGGTCGGCGACTTGTTTTTTAACAGTTTTGACGTCATGGAAGACACCCTCCAACACTATGACAGCGAGAACGTTAGCGTTCACTGCGACGACCAAGAAATCCTCGATATGTTCGCACGAGCCCGGACACATGAACGGCGGAGACCGGCGGAATCGGAAATGAGTGCGATTGATTTCGCCCTCACCCTCGCGGAGAAATACGACCTCACCCTCAAGCTCTGTCACTGCTCAATCTGCGGCGGTCTGCCTAAGGTCATCGCAGCAAGAAAAAAAGGCATAAAGGTCACCTGCGAAGTTACTCCTCATCATCTCTTCTTCGACGAAGAAATGTTAACTGATGAAAATCGCCTCTGGCTTCAGATGAATCCTCCGTTACGGACAAGAATCGATAGACATGCACTCATCATGGCCCTGCGAAACGGTGTCATCGACTATTTGGCGACCGATCACGCCCCTCACACGATTGAGGAAAAAGGTAAAGGAATATCGGGAGTGCCCCTCCTTGATACGTATGGAGCGTTCGTAACATGGCTCATGAGAGAACACCAGTTTAGTCCGTCCGACATTGCTCGGATATGTTCTCGCAATCCCGCCACATTCATCAACGAATTCCTGCCGAGCAGGATGGGAAACGGTTTCGGTGAAATCAACATCGGCTACGTCGGATCGTTCACCGTCATAAACCCCAACAAACCCGTTACTATTAAGCGGTCGATGATCAAGTCAAAATGTGGCTGGTCGCCGTTCGAAGGAATCACCTTCCCGGGGAGCGTCGTCGCGACGATCATCGCTGGCGACATTCATATCATCAATAACTAACAATTGAGCGAACCGAACGGTTCGTTTTTTTATATACTTAACGTGAATTTCTCTAAGGTGATTCCGAAATCGTGAACACCTCGATGAGCGTCGTGGTATATCGAAACCAAACGTGACGAGAGCTGCTGTAGTTCTTCCGGCGAATAACGACCGAAATTCTTTTTCGTAATCATATCTTTGACTTTCCAAAAAAGAATACCGCTCACCTCTTCGGGAGCAATGTTTCGTTTGACCGTTTCGAGATAAACAAGCCACAGCTGTAAACGATTGCGGGCAGAAAGAGCGTCGGCGAGAGCAAAAATATTGAGCTCTTCGGCTCTGTTGCGATCTTCTTCCTTATCAAAAAGTTGAGTCTTTTCGGTAGCTTTTTCAATTTTCCCAAAGCTTGCCTTGTCGATCTTTTGTTCAAGGATAATAAAAATATTTTCGGAAGCACCAATCTCCTTTATTTTTTTAATCACGTTTTCCTTTGCCTCCCTATTTTTAAATACATTATCGAGAAAAACAATATATTTATTTGAAAAAAGTCCTTGCCCGCCAATGTACTCATCCAGCACGGCCGCATCAACATTTTCATCAGTCAGCTTGAAAAATGCCGCGTCCGGCTTCTTCTTTTGCAACGCCGCTATAAGCTCGTTGGCTTTTGATCGAGCTTTGTCGGTATCAAGTCCGTACAGAAGATATATCATTATCCGAAGTATATCGCATAAAAAAACAGCGCTCAAGGAGGCTGTTCGTAAAAATCTTAATCAAAACGCTTACTTGGAAAACTGAGCGGATCAAGATCGCTCAACTCTTCGTAGCATTGCCACTTATGACGATTGAGCTCATAGTAGGTATTACTGCTTCTATCCTCAATGTGCTCCTGCATGTAGTCCCATAGTGCGTTCTGCGAAGCAAAGTAGCTGTGAAGCGCCTTCAGTTTTTTCTCGGCTAGAATTCTTCGCAGTCTTTCTTGTCGGATTCTAATCACT
>CAZYVN010000067.1:0-3819 GCA_964650925.1 uncultured Candidatus Saccharibacteria bacterium | reverse complement strand
ATGACCAAATTCCGTTCTTTCATGTCCTTTTGATTACTACTTTTTTCAGTCTTCGTTTCCTAGCTGATTATTCCCGCTTAAAAGAGGTTAACTAAATGTTCATCGAGGAGCTGCATGCCGTATTTTTTACCGGTCTGAATATCGGAATCAATTTGAAACGGTCTGTTATCCCGGATCATCGCCTGGACGGCCGGGGTGACATGAAGGAACTCGTAGGCGGCAATCATTCCGTCTTTGTCGATGCGAGGACACAATGCCTGCGACAACACGGCAATCAAACTACCGGCAATCTGGACTCGGATATGCTCTTGCTCATTTGTCGGGAAGGAGTCGATGATCCGATTTACCGTGGCAGCGGCGCCGGTGGTGTGGAGGGTGGCGAAAACCAAGTGACCGGTCTCAGCAGCGCTTACTGCCGCTCGGATCGTTTCCAAGTCGCGCATTTCGCCGACCAGAATAACGTTCGGATCTTGTCGGAGTACTCTTCGCAACGCTTCGGGAAAATCCGTCACATCCACATGGATTTCTCTTTGATTAACGAGGGATTGTTTGTGGTTGTGGTAGTACTCGATCGGATCTTCGAAGGTGACGATGTGTTTGTCGAAGTTCTCGTTGATGTAATCGATGAGGCTGGCCAGCGTCGTGGTTTTTCCCGAACCGGTCGGACCGGTGACGAGGAAAAGTCCTCGAGCTCGCTTGCAGATTTCCGGTACAGCTTTGGGTAATCCGAGGTCGAAGATGCTGGGGATTTTGTTCGGTATCCGCCGCAAAGCCAGGGTGGTGTTGCCTTTTTGCTTGTAGACCGAGACTCGAAAACGGGTATTGTCGCGGTACTGGAGTGAAAAATCCCCCGAACCTTTTTGCTTAAACTCCGTTTTAATATCTTCCGAGGTGATGGCTTCCATCATCTTTTCGGTATCATCTTTAGTCAACGGATCGGTTTCGACAAACATTAAATGGGTGTTTTGTCGTATGACCGGCCTGGCGCCGACGCTGATGTGAATGTCACTTCCATTATGCTCGATGCATGTATCCATCAACTCTTGAATTGTAACTGCCATACATTTCTCCTTTTTAAAGTTCTTACCTGGTTTCCATCTTACTCATAACCCCCAAAAAAGGCAAGCAGGGTAATAAAAAAACAGCAAGGTTAAACCTTGCTGTAATGACCTTCTAATACGTAGTCCACTCGAACGGTCGATTGCATTTTTCGCAGTGATACTTGGTATTGCTCCAACCTGTTTCGCCAAACTCGACAACGCGGTAATCCTTGTTGGTCGATACGCAATTGGGTGTTGGACACCTAAGCGGTTTGACTGGTTCTTCTTTCATTAAACCTGGAAAAATAATACCTTCGATGTGCGATAACCCGGTTCCTTCAATGAGGGTAAACATAGGCTAACGAACTCCTTTCATTGAGCACTCACCGAGTGCGGCACGAGAACATCTCATGATCATTGCACTATATCTTCTAGTACAGTACATGTCAAATAAATAAAAAACCGCCAGTGGGGCGGTGTTTTGTGGCTGTGCAATGGGCTATTTATCAGTATTCATTTTAATGCACGACAAAGTCGTGATCTTGAAGGCCCATCTGCCGGCAGTAGGTCCTTTCGACTTCAGCCGCCTGAGCCACTTCCTTAAAAAAGGAAACGGCTTTCTTGGCGACCTTAACTTCATCGGCACTGAGCGTCTGCGGAACTTTAACTTTCTCGACAAGGTCTTTGAAGCTTTTTAATAATTCCGCTTCGCCGACACTCGATTTAAGAAGGCGCTTGACTACTCGCTGGCCGTTGATATTTCTCGGAAAGCCATTGCTATTAAAGGCATTGATCATTTCATCGAGGAGATGCGTGCAATCAAGAAGAACCCCGGGCGGTAGTAACGTTGGGGAAGTGTACCCGTGTTTGACAATAGTGGCAAACCCAGTAGCGCAGAGGCTTGCAACATAATTAAAGTTTGCCAGACTAAAGGAGAACATCATTCCGCCATGGGAACTGATCTGACCCTCTAGGTTGATCGGAATGTGGATTGGTGATTTGCCTATCATAAGTATTTTCAAGTTTCTATGGCAATAATATATAAATCGCCATGAAAGGTCAATTGTAATAACTATACAGATAGTGATGCTTGTGTTAGAGTTTTGAAAGATTATATGAAAAAAATGGCAGAACTTCCCGAATGTTCCTATCTCATTTGGAAACGCGTACACGGCATTGACCCGCGACTTGCCAGAAAACTCTCCGCATTCCTTTTTCAAAGGACTGAGTTTTGTTTTGAGTCGATTTCTGGCCAAATTCCATTGTATCATATATCTAGTATAATGTCAAATCATTTGATAAATAAAAAACTTGGAGGTTGGACCCCCAAGTGGATTTAAAAATGTTTATAGCAGTTTTTTAAGTCCTTCCAACTTTTTACTTTAAAAGTTTTAAAGCACTAATGAGGTAGGTTTCGGCCATATTCCAGTCGATCGGATCAAGGATATTGCCGCTCGGACGAAGCTTTCCTTGGGCATCGATGCTTATGTCAGGAAACTCTTCGAGAAGCGGTTCAATCAAATTGACGGTATTGGGTCCCAGTCCGCCTGCCACAACCAATCCAAGATCCGGAAACTCATTCTTGATCTCCCGAATAAACTGGACCGCGCCTACGGCGTCGAGGTCCAACCCCCGTCCCATACTTCTGTCGAAAAGGATGCGATTAACCACTCCTTTATATTCACGAAGTCGGCGCAACAATTTAACTGGGTCGCCATCGACTTGTTGTAGGGCGCCTGTGCCAATTTGTAAGATGACTTCCTCGAACTCGGGGCATTGTCCATCGAAGCTGCTGCTTATGCGTGCATTTAAAATGGTGGCGGGATGAGGCCAGGTCATGTCGAGCTGAAGCGCATTAATTCTTGGGCCTGCATATTTAACGGCTTTTTGCAGGTCATCAAATCTGGCTTCGAAACCATAATCCGCGTAGTGCAGACAATAGTAGAGGTCTTTTGCATCGGTATGAGCGGCTTGACCGAAAATCTCGGCAATAGTGTCTTTCGGTGGAAAAACATTCGACCACTTACTTTCAATGCCGTGCAGGGTCTTGTAACTCATCATCACGCCGACATGGAGCATTCGCGTTGAGGCGGGATGTTTATGTTTCTGGAATACCCGAGTCATTCGTTGTACTTGCTCGAAATTGGTGAAATCGGTGATGCCAACGTATGGACGTCTTGTTCTGTTCATGGTAACAAACTCCTTCTCAACTGAATTTACCATGAGTTTTTGGTCATGTCTAGCAATCGATTGAATAGTTTTGAGGAAGCCGGAGTGAAGCGGGGTTACTGCCGTCCCAGGTTATCTGGCCATGTACGATAACCGCTTCGTGGACATAATGTCCGTAGAGTCCCTAGAGATTTATTGTATAATATAACTATATGATAACATCATCATCTGGTTTGACGATTTGTTTGTGGTTCGTTAAGGATGCCGAAAAAGCGGCCGAGTTTTATGTTGACGTTTTCTCGCGGATTGGTCATTCAGCCCGCATCAATGACATCGCTCGTTACAGTCCATCGGGCAGCGAAGTCTCCGGACAAAAAGAAGGCGCGGTTATGACCGCGGCTTTTGAGCTTGACGGTCAGCGCTTTCTTGGACTTAACGGTGGACCAAACCCGGCTTTTAATTTCTCGGGCGCGACCTCCTTCGTGATTAATTGTGAGACGCAGAAAGAGATCGACCATTTTTGGAAGGAGTTGGGCGGGAACGGGGGAGAGAGAGGACAGTGCGGGTGGGTAAAGAACGAAAAAATAGGAAATTAAAGGGAAAGTTTTTT
>CAZYVN010000066.1:0-3926 GCA_964650925.1 uncultured Candidatus Saccharibacteria bacterium | reverse complement strand
GGTTTATTCACATCCTTTTGGTGCTAGCAATTATCGTGGTGATCATCAGGGTCATCCAAGGCCGAAATCCGCTCTAAAAACCCAAAAGCCTTTATCTAGAAAAACCCTTACAAAATAAGGGTTTTTCTTCATTTTGGGGCCGCAATATATTGACATTATAGTTAAAAAATGCTATCATAAAGGGTAAGAAATGAGGTAAGTAGCTATGCTATACAGCCTCATTTTTAATTATATGATTGAACTAACTACAAGTGCTATGGTCCTACTTACCGCTCTTTACGGCGGACCACAGGCTCCTACAACTGTTGTGACTACTACCCAAACTCAAGCAATTGTCGCACCGTTTAATCTAGAAAATTACACTCGTCAATATTATAAAGACACACCTATTCTTGCTGAAATTTCCAAATGTGAATCAAAGTTCACTCAGTTCGACAAGGATGGTAACGTCGTCCGCGGAAGAATTAATCACGCCGACGTTGGCTTGATGCAAATCAATGAGTATTATCACCTTGATGAAGCAAAGAAAGCCGGTCTCGATATTTACACCATCGATGGAAACCTCGCTTATGGAAAGGTAATCTACGATAAGTATGGAACCTCGCCATGGAGCGCTTCGGAGGCTTGTTGGGGTAAGTATGCTACCAATAAAGACCTTGCTCGAAAATAATTACTCATAAAAACACCCCTTATCCAGGGGTTGTTTTTATTTTATGATAGAATAAAAGCACTTATTTATGCGCGAACGGGGATTTACTTTAGTGGAGATTTTGGTGGTGATCGCGATCACCTCTTTTCTGTCGAGTATCGTATATGCGGCCGTCACCACTGCACGAGAAAAAAGTAGAGTTGGCGCAGCGAGATATTTTGCCGCCCAGATTGATCATGTCACCGGCGACCAAGCGGCCGGCTGGTGGGAATTTGATGATTGTAACATCCCGCCGGGCAACACGACCGCGCTCGATCGATCGGGCGGAGCGAATAACGGCGTACTGACTAATGGTCCGGTCTGGTCGACCAACACTCCGAATGGCACCGGCTGCTCGATTTCTTTTGACGGCATCGACGACTATGTGAATGTCGGCAATGCCACCTCGCTTAATCCCTCGACTACTATAACCGTTTCTTTTTGGTTTAATGCTGCCGTATATAAAAACGCCATTCCTCTTGGAAGAGATAACGGTGCCCGTAATGATAGTGTCTATGGGTTTAAGTGGAGGGCGAGCGGTGTGCCGTGGTGGAGAATTATAGATTCGGGATCAGTTAGCCATGATCTTCCATTAGCGACAATCCCCACACTCGGCGTGTGGCATCATGTGGCGATGACGTATGATGGCACGACGATGCGCAGCTATCTTGATGGAGCTTTAAATGGAACGCCGCTTACATTTTCAGCTACGATGTTACCAAGTACCAGTCCGACCGAAATCGGTAGGGGAATAACCGGCGAATATTTTAATGGTCTGATAGACAGTCCTCGGGTGATTAATAAGGTTCTCACTGCCCAGGAGATCGGTAAAATGTATGCCAAAGAAAAGGACCGTTATGATGTTTTTGCTCGTAAATAGATGATGGTATAATATATCCACCTATGCATAAAGCCGGATTCACCCTTGTTGAAATTCTAGTGGTTCTCGCCATTGTTAGTTTGTTGGCAAGTATTGTAGTTAGTTCAACAAACGCAGCCAGAGAAAAGGCTCGAATAAATGCCGGTCTTTATTTTGCTACCAATCTCGACCATGTTATTGGTGATCAAGCCGGAGGCATGTGGAATTTTGACGATTGCTCCGGCAGTAGTGTTTCTGACCGATCCGGTAACAATAATTCAGGTACTTTAACCGGCGCAGTCTGGTCGACTGACACCCCGACCAGCATCGGCTGTTCGCTCTTATTTGACGGTGTGAGTGCAAATATCAACGTCCCTTACGCCAGCTCACTTAATACAAATGTCTATTCTTTTTCGCTCTGGGCAAAGCCAACCAGTAGTGCCGATGGTTATATTCTTTCTTCTCGTTACGTCGGCGATACCGCTTCGTGTCCGACGGTCTACGGTACGAATGGTTTCTACGTCGGACAGGTTGGGGGAGTGTGGATACTCACTATGGGTACGACGGCTAGCTGGAAAACCATCAGCGGTAAACCGGCCGTGGTTGGAAAATGGAGTCAGTTGGCCGGCACTTTTGACGGCACAACGGCTCGGTTCTTTAATGATGGTGTACTGGTTGCTTCGTTACCTTACTCCGGATTTACCTACTGCCCAAATGTCGCTCGAAACACCGGCATTGGTTCGATCAGAGATGTGGCTGCGAGCAACTTCTTTGCCGGCTACATAGATAATGTCCGTATTTACTCTAAGAGTATGTAGAAGATATGAACTACTGGCTTATGAAAAGTGAACCGGATTGTTACTCGATTGACGATCTGAAGAGGGATGGAGAGACCAACTGGGGCGGGGTTCGTAATTATCAGGCCCGCAATTACATGAAGACTATGAAGAAAGGGGATATGGTCATTTTTTGGCACTCAAGCGCCAACCCTCCAGCGGCAATCGGTATTGCTCGGGTGTCGAAGGAGGCTTACCCGGACCTTACCGCTCTCGATAAAAAGGATGACCATTTTGACCCTAAGGCGACCAAAGAAAATCCGATTTGGTATCATGTCGATATTGCTTTTGTCGAAAAATTTGCTGCGCCGGTATCAATCTCGCATATAAAAATTGATCCTGCTTTAGCGGGCGTGATGGTGGCGAAGCCGGGCAGTCGTCTTTCCGTCCAACCGGTTTCGGAAAAACATTTTAAAAGAATCGTTGAGTTGGGAAAATAAAAAACTCACGAGTTGTGTCGTGAGTTTATGAATTTAGTTTTTGGCGATATGTTGATTTGAATAACGCAGGTCACCGGTTACTTCCTTTTCAACCTTGAGAAAGGGTGGCAGTTTCATGCCTTTAGACCAGGTTGTTTTTTCATATTCGAGCAAACAAAGGTTTGGATCGGGCTCGCCGAAGAGGTCGAGTTCGAAATACTGATTTTCCCAAACGAAACAGAGCCGGCGCTTCTTTATCGTCTTCCAGGCCGGATCTCGACGCGAAAGGAAGGCGAGGTACTCTTCCTGGCTGATCGTTCGTTCGAATTCGGTGTTTTTACCGGGACCGATGGGCTCCTTGATAGTGTGGTAGTAACTCCAGGCGTCGGATTGACCACGCTTACGGACTCGTTCAATTACTTTTTTATCCGACGAAACAAGGTAATCCTGGACGATGTCCATCGTTTCAAAATGCACGGGAATTTTCGCCACTGAGGGTCGCTCGATCAGGAATTTTCGCTCGTCTTCGACCGGTACCGGTATGCCGAGGATGGCGCAGACTTCTTGGATGAAGTGCTTGGTTTTTGTTTTAAGCAAAAACGTGTTGTCGATAACTCGGAGGTGGGCGTGACCGGTCCAGGCGTTGAGGGTTTTTTGATCAAGGACAATCGCTTCAGCAACCGACTCGCTGCGGGCTTTGTTGTTTTCAAGAGTATAAAACTCCGGTCGATCAACCGCCACTGAACGTAAATGAATTACGGCATCGTATCGATCGCGTAGAGCGGTTCGTGAAGTGTTGTTCTTTTTTAATAACTTACTAAACGAGGCGGGGGAGAGGTAGGCGGCGTTGTCCATTACTCCGCGGTCGGCTAAGAGCACCACGTTTTTTTCTTTGCAAAGCTTTGCGGCTGCCCTGAAGCGATCTTCGTTTTCAATAATTCGTTGTAAAAGCTCGCCCTGAAAATTCCAACCACCCATGTTTTGGGGGTTGAGGCCGGCCAATCGGAATTCCGTAGATGCCTCCGGGATAATGATGGGGTAAACACCAAAATCGGCCAACTTTTGAGATGCTTGGCTGAGGATAGTGGTCTTTCCACCACAAGGACCACCGGTCGTGGCGATAA
>CAZYVN010000065.1:0-3940 GCA_964650925.1 uncultured Candidatus Saccharibacteria bacterium | reverse complement strand
TGCGCGACCGCACGATCTGGGAACGCATTGCCGAGGAATGGGCACGATGAAGACAGGGATTTCTTCTATCCTGTCCAGCTGAAGGAATTGCCCCCGGACGATATCAATGCGTCAGTTGCACTTGAAGACATTTACGACAAACTTGAAAAATACTCAGGTGCTACCGACCTATCCGTTGCCATACACATAAATCGCCGTACCCGTTTCGAGTTTCGGCCGTGGGTAGGAGAACACCGACCCCGAATTAAGGAGTTGTGGTACATCGCGTGCGAATCGGCAGATCAGTCGAAATGGTTCTTGTACGGAAGCACACTCCAACAGAATCCGCGAAAATATGAATTCGTTTACCCTGTTTAGTGAATCAATGCCGCCAACCAGCGCTTCGATGCGGACGCGCGAAATCGGCGCGCCGCTCAAGCTTTTCGTTAGGCGTCTATGACAACGGAAGCGCTTAAGCAACATGACGCAGAACGAGAGAAGTGGGTGGCTTTAGTCGGCCGACTTATTCTGTCCTTCGGCGATATCGAAAACATTACATACCTAGGCCTACTCCAGCTTCCGAAAGACTCGATTTTTGAAAGCACATCAAAGCTTGGTTTTGGCGCACGAGTTGACCTACTTTTGGAGATTCTGAACGGACATGAAAAGCTTGATCCGACGCTTCGAAAAGCATTCTCAGAGAAACTTCTTGCTGCAAAGAAGTTAGCCGAAATCAGAAACACCGTTGCACACAGTCCGTTAATGCTCTCGGTTTATCAACACCCAACAGAGAAATGGATACAAACAGAACTTAGTCTTGGAAACGCAAAGAACAAAGATAAGGCCCTTACACTAGAAAAATTGAGCGCGTCTACTGACGAAATAGAAAGTCTGGCAAAGGACCTGTACAATCTCTACGGGGAAATACACAAACATGTTGTGTAAAACGCCTCACAATTCGTTCAACACCGCTCCACTTCGTTCCGCTCGGACTGGCCGCCTGCGGCGTCTAGTCGGTTAACTCAAACGTTCAAACTGTATAAAAACCTTTCTTTAAAAAATTCCAAGCCGTGTTTTTTTGCCGTAGCGGTTTCGCTTCGGCACTAAAAATAATTTTGTGATTTTTATTTCAGAGAATAGGGTCGGCAGATTGATGTTGGCGACTAGCCAAGCTCGTCAGCGAGTGCCGCTGTTTCGAGTATTTAGTGGTCAGCCCATCACTTGACTGGGATCAGAATAAGTCTCACCGTAAAGGAAGCCATTTGGTGGCTCTTTCAATTTGCCTCGTATTCGTTCTTCCGCGAAAAATCGAATTTCCTTTCCACCGCCTCCTGCAGGTTTTCAACAAATTTGAGAAGCTCTTCGTTTCTTTGTTCAGTCAATACGGTTAAGCAATCGTCGCGAACGCTGGTGCCATAGGCCTTAAGCTGGCGATTTGCTTTCGCTTGCGCCGTAAAGCAAGTTGAATCACGCCATTTAATCCATTTTCGTTGTGATAGCCTTAATGTTTTAAGGTTGTCCTTATTGACCATCCTGGACGATGTTTTAAACGAGTTATTTAATACCTTATCTTGCTCTAGATATGCTGCATAAGTGGCGTAGTTTTCTGAGGTTGACTGAGCAGCAGATAGATGAGTTTTTTCACTTGGGTTAGCGTTCACCGTCACAGCATAAGATGCTAATAGTATCGCCGCACAAAAATACCTTATTCGACTATTTTTCATATGAAGCACTATCGTATAGATCCTCCGCTAAAAACCCCAGTTCATCTTTCAATAGTAGCTGCGCTCGTCGGGATTCATCGATGTCAAATTCCCACTTCCAAAATCGGGCCATAAAAGTTATGCAATCCCATTTGTATTAGTTATCCCTGTTACAACCTGGCCATCACTTTCTAATCGCAATAGGGCCGATTTTTTTAGAACATGACCTTCAACATCTGTTAGCACCACGAATTGGTCAACTTTCGCAACGACGGCTGCGCTTACCGCCATCTTTGGTAACTCCAAACCGCCCCAATTGGCCCCACCGCCACTTGATTCCTCGAATGCGAGGTATGCTTACCGAGGCTTGCTGGAGATGCTATTGCCCGCGAAGTGAAAGCCTGCCCCTTGGTGATCTCAATGGTATCGGCGTGGGCTTCGATCTCTATCTTGGCGCCGGCGGCGATGATTAGTTGTGTAAATTGACGTCGTCGCGTTGTAGGGCAAATGGGCGTTCTATTTTTGATGCGTTACAGTTGGCAGATTATTGCGACTTATACATTTGCCAAGCGCGGCGCGCGCCGCCAGTATCGTTTTATATTTGTTGGGATTACCCAAACAGCTATCATCCTGCTCTATTTTGAGTTTTCTATTTTGGTCGTGGAATCGGAGTAGGAGGGTTGTGGTGAATTCAGGCGGACCAGAGTTTTTTTCCGCCGGTTCGGCGCTGTCAATATATCCCAGGGTAATTAACATGGCATCCGGTATGACTTTGGCGACGGCCATGGCCTTTACGCTCAGACACATAGGAAGGCCTTGCAACTGCGTCGTGTCTCGATTGATATTAAGACGCGCGACACTTTCAAGTTTAAGATCCTCGCCGAACATGAAGAGATGGCAAACATTGAATCGCATGCGCCGCCAGTCGCAACGACTACCGGGGGCTAGCTCATTTGGATCCGGTCTACAATCCTTCAACTGAACAACCTCCGGTGTGAATGAACCAACCATAGAAAAAAGTCGCTTTCGGTTGAAAAGCCATGCAAATTTGTCGTCCTCGTGATCAAAAGTACCTCTCTTCCCATACGAGCCCCCCCAGTCTACCGAATGCTCGTCGCCATATGGGCGCACAGTAGATTTAAACAATGGCGTCACTAATTTCTCCACTTGTTTCGGCTTCAGACTTGAATCAAACAGCAACTCGGCGCGATTGAAAGGGCTAGTGAAGAGTAAGAGAAGTGCAAAAAATAAAAGTAACTTCCGCTTCATTTTTAAATTCTTTTCCTAGGTAAACGCGGCATAGGCTAAGTAAGCATATTTGCGGCGATTGAGCACGGGGTTATTTTCGGTTTTTTTGTACGTTCCTTTGTTGTGATTGACGATTTCGCCCGAGTTAACGATTCTAGTTACAGCGTCGATAGCAGCATCGTTTATTCCTTTGTCGGCCGCGTTCCAGCACTCATTTTTTAGCCAGAAAGAAACTGCAGAACGTATGGAATATGGAAACTGCGCAACCAAGTCAGGATTAGCGATGAAGTCGATTGCCTCTCCCCAGTACCTTTTATGATCGGTTACGAAACTATTATAATTATCCCTACCGGTCGTCTGCTTCAAGCCGCGGCCACGGTATGCCCATCCGTCGTCGGTGTTTGTTTTATTGCCAAGCCTAAGTCCGGAACCTTCTCGTCCATACACCTTATTCGCAATCACCTTTTCATTGGCGGCGCGGGTGATTTTCTTTTTCTTTCCTGGAACCAATGTTTCCTGTCTTCCGTCTTCCTTCGCTTCGTCCGCGTGTTCCTTTTTTTTGTAGTAACCAAACGTCTGCATAAGTCCAGCGGCGCTGTAGTTAAAACTCTCCGCGTCTCCCTTCGCTCCTGGGCCAGTTTCTTGGCGAGTTTGCCCAAAAAAATGCGCTCGTCTAACGGGTGTATCTAGCTTGAATTTCACTAAATCCTTGTTTAACTCATCCGCGATTTGCTGGAGATAATCCATTTTCGCTGCCGGGAAGATTTTCTTCAGTTGTTCCTTGGTGATCTTGTCCGGTACGGGACGCTTTACATCGGTCTGAGGTAGCCCCGATTCATCTTTTTGAGGAGTCGGCTTTACGCCCTGGTCCGTTGTTGGGGAAGGCCCTGGTGGCGGCGCCGGTGCGGGTTGTACTGGTGGATTCACGATTGGATGATTTTTCGGGTGCGGCTCTGTCTTTCCTTGCGTCTTATAGGTTTTAATGACTTTTCTAACCAACACTTTGCCGC
>CAZYVN010000064.1:0-4009 GCA_964650925.1 uncultured Candidatus Saccharibacteria bacterium | reverse complement strand
TATACAGTGTCCCTAGGCACAGATGGAACATTCTCTATATCACCGACTACCCATGCTTCGCCCGGGTTATATTACATCTTTTCAGTCGAAGTGTTAACTTGGGAGGTCCACCTTACCTAGGACGGCAGCGTCTCTTTGACCTGGGCATTGCCAATAGTACTCGAAGTATTGGCAACCGTCCAGATGATTGTATATGTTGATTCGGTATCAGCTTTTGCCGGGAAAGGTCCGGTGTTTGAAAAAGGCCCGACGCTTCTTACTATTCTCGAAGCCAGGGCGAGATCGGAAGCGACTCGAATATTCCGGGTAACCGCGGAATCAATCTGCTCCGGCACTCCCGTTTCCGAGACTCGTTTGCCGGAGGCCGCAACGCTTATGAGAATTTCCGGATCCCGCAAACCGGTGGTACCGACAAACGAAGGCGCTTGGGGCACAAACGAGAAACTTACATGACCACCCTGGCCGGAATGAGTCGTGGCAAGCTCCGGAGTATTGGTTTGGTCCCAGGTAATAGTATCGTCGGTCGAACTATAAAAACCGGAGTCCGGACTGACTGAGGTTTTGTCAAGCACCGAGCCGGTTAATTTAAGCTTGATGACACCGTTAATAACATCGGCTGGAGTGTTGTTTGTCCATGCCAAGTCAGCCTTGATGGTGCTTCCCATCTGAACAGCGTATGGTCCGGTGGCACTATCACCATTGAGAGTTAGGTTAAGCGAGAGGAATGGCTTCTTGACCTGAATTGGGGTTTGGGAACTGACGAAAACCGTACCTACCGTCTTTTTGTCATTAGGATTTTGAGTACCGACACTAAATTGAAAAACCCGTTCTTCATCAGTCTGGCCTTTCATCGTGCCGTGAAGAGTGATGGTTTTCTTCGCTCCTGCAGGTAGATCGCCAATGTTCCAAACATCATTGTCGAAGGCCGGACTTGGGTCGCTTGATTTGAAGGCGAAACCAAACGGATAATCAGCTTTGACCAGAACATTGTGAATAGTTTCGGTGGAGTTGGATGAAATGTCGACCGTTAAGTCGGTGTCCTGATTCGCATTGACCTCCTTAAGAGCGGTAACGGTCATGTTTACCGGTGTTGAGCTTATAAAAATATCGTAGGCTTTTTCTTTGTAGTAAACAGCGTTTGAACCGGCCACTCGATACTCAGCGGTGATTTTAAGTTCCTTTTTGCTATTTTCTTCGCCATAAAAAACGGCTTTGACTGTTTTCTGGCTGCTATCGTGAGGAGCAATGGTGCCCAAAAGTTGCCGGTAACGCGGCATAGGCTGCGTAACATCAGTCGGATCAACAGTGCCATCCGGAAACTCAACGGACAAATCAACAAGCTCGAGGGGGACATTGTTGTTATTTTCAACCTTAATATCAAGCGGTAAAGTATCACCGCCAGCAACCGAAACCGGACCGGCTACCAAAATATTGACATTATCGACAGAGATGACGTTTTTGCCGCCATAAAGAATATAAAAGGCAAAGCCTAGGGCGAGCAAGAAAAAAATTACCGCTGCCCATAAAATATTACGGAAAAAAGACGAGCTTTCTTGGCGATACAGCATTTCCGGTGACTCCTCTTCGAGCGGTGTTTCATCCGAAGGATACTGCCAATCGGTCTCGACATCGTCTTGATGAGGCCTGAAACGCATGTGCTTGGCGATAACATCACCGCTTTTTCTCGAGTAGAGATTCTTCTTGAGGTCTTCGATTTTATCCTGCTCGTTCATGGCTAAAATTATACCATACCTCTCTTTATCAAGGTTTAACCTTGATATTATAGCTGGCTTTCTTTCAGGGCTCGATTGATGTGCTCGACGACTTTTTTCCGTGACGAACCAACGAGAGCAACCGTTTCCTCGTTCCAGACAGGAGTTAATAACGGCTCGAATTCGACAATGTTGCCGATGTAACCCAACAAGTGGAGAACACGAAGAATCATGAGCTCTTCGAAATTACGTCTGACGGTCCCGGCTTTCTCTTCGTCGAGGCAGGTTAGAAAATTGAAGCCTTCAAAGACGAGGTCGAAAAGCTCTTCGTGTTTTTCTTCACCGGCGAGTAGACGTTTTAGCAAAAGGAGTACTCTGCCATACATCCTTACATTTTCTTTGGAAATTTTAATTCGGTCAAATAAATTATCAGACTCAAGGGCTGAAGTAATCCTCCAAACCTCTTTGCCCTTCACTACCGAAAACGTGGCACATGAAAAATCTTGAATATGCTGACGTAATTTTGATTTTTCAAGCCGAACTGCTTGAGCGGTTACTCCGATCATCCCCAAATCTCGAGTAAAAAGATACAAATATTTATTGGCTTCACCGGCGTTACGGCTGCCTAAAACAAAACCCGGAGTAGTGTAGACATGGTGGGCCATTGCCGTAAGTATATATAAAATAAAAAACCCTGGCGAGATGTACTCACCACTAGTTTTTTGTCAAGCTGATCTTGAAAATATGGCTATCTAGCTTGATTTCTTGGCCTTTTTCAAGGATTTTATAGTGAATATCGGTAAGGCCGGCCGCTTTCATAAAATCTGATTTAAATTGCTCGATTAAGGCCTTACCGGCGTCGTCGGTGTCGACGACAAGTCCTACTCTGTCCTGCTGTACGAGCTGCTCTTTCTTGCGTAAGTCTTGGGTAGCACGCAAAAGCTCCCGATAGTCACCTTCGGCTTTGAGTTCTTGGGTAATAATGAAGTCGAGTTTTACTTCGGCCAAGTCACGGTTGAAAATCACGCCCTTTACGTTGACTTCATCCTTGATTAAATCGAGATACTGCGGCTGCGATAAAAGCGGATGGGTGTCCGGACCGGGAATGGTAAGAGAAGCAAGCGGCTGTCTGACCTTTACCGCTTCTTTAGACCGTTTTTCTAGCGCCTGAGAAACAATCGTTCTAACCATGGCCATATTTTCCAAAATTCGCTCGTCATTTGTGGCTCCCTCGCCTTTGATTCTCGCCACAATGTTTTTAAGACTGTAGTCTTTTTGAGTTGAAGGCCAAGGCTCAAGGTGAACACTCTGGTTCGGACCCGCTATGCGCTTGTACATATCTTCCGCAATAAACGGCGTAAAAGGAGCCATTATTTTTGCCAATTCCAAAAGAACCAGTTTGAGCGTCGAAAGCGTGTTGTGTCTTTCTTTGACGTGAGAAGATTTAACACGCTCTCGCGAACGTCTGATATACCAGGTTGAAAGGTCGTCAATAAAAAGACTAATCGGCGCAATGGCTCGGTCGAGTTGGTAGGTTTCCATTTTCGTTGTCACTTCGGTCACAAGCTCGCGTAGTCTGGCGATGATCCATTGATCAAGAACATTCTCTGATGCTTCTCGCGGGGCGGAATTCTTGACGACTGATTCATCTTTGAATAGTTCGTAAAATGAGACGACGTTATCTAGTCTCAAAATAATTTTTTTGTACACTTCATCGACTTCTTTTTCGACAAAGCGGATATCTTCGGATTTCATGACTGGTGAACCAAGTAGGTAGTACCGCAGAGCATCGACTCCATACTTATTGAAAATGGACCATGGGTCGGGATAATTGCCTTTTGATTTGGCCATTTTTTCCCCATCTTCGGCAAGAATGGTGCCGGTAGTAACGACATTCTTAAAAGCAATATCGTTAAAAAGCATGGTCGAAACGGCGTGGGTGTAATAGAACCACGTTCGAGTTTGCGGGATGTATTCGGAAATAAAATCGGCGGGGGTGGCGAAATTTTTGGCGGCAACCGGATAGTTGACCTGGGCGAACGGCATCGAGCCGGATTCAAACCAGCAGTCAATGACTTCGGAAATTCTTATGAAGAAATTCTGGCATTTTTCACACCTCCATTTTACCTCATCGATATAAGGCCTATGAAAATCCAATTCGAAATTATCATTGCAAGGAATCGCGCTAAAGGGCAGCTCGCGAGCCTCGGCGTTTTTCATAAATTTCGTTCCCTCCCCGCGTAAGGCAACCGCTTGTGGAATGTCGCGCAGCATACTGCGTCGCTGGCTGCCGTCTA
>CAZYVN010000063.1:0-4051 GCA_964650925.1 uncultured Candidatus Saccharibacteria bacterium | reverse complement strand
AAGTTTTTTTCATCTTCCCATTCTACTTCGTTCTAATTCAAAAGAGAATTTACCGGTGGAGAGTAAGAAAAACCGCGTAAGCGGTTTTTCTATTGTTTGTGTAGTAGTATATATGAGATGGAAGAACGATCGGATAAAGAGTTAATCGAGCTTACCAAGGCCGGTGATAATGACGCCTTCGGCGTGCTGGTTTTACGCTACCTTAAACCGCTCTTTAATTTTGTTGTTAGATTGTCGCTTTCGAGCAGTGTGGCCGAGGATGTCGTTCAGGAAACATTCGTCAAGGCCTGGAAGAAGATCGGCCGTTTTGATACCAGAAAAAATTTCAAACCCTGGCTTTACACGATCGCCAGAAATACTTTTCTTGACGCCGTAAAAAAGAAAAAAGAGATTCCGATTTCTTCTTTTGATACCGAGGAGGGTAATTACATTGAAGATACTTCGGCGGATGATTCGATCGATGTTTTCGAAGCCTTCGACCAAAAAAAGATGAGTGAACATCTCAAAGCCGCTATCGAAACCTTGCCGGCAATGTATCAAACCGTCCTTTCTCTCCACCTTGAAGAGGGGATGACCTTTCAAGAAATAGGTGATATTCTAGGGGAATCGATTGACACTATTAAAAGTCGTTACCGCCGGGCCTGCACCAAAATAAGGAAATTAATCGTATGAACTACGTGGAACTCCCCCCTCATTTATACCAAAATGTCATGCGAAGCGTTAACCTAGCCGCTCAAAAAAGGGCTAGGTTGAGGCTTATAATTAACAATGTGTCGCTGGTCATTACCGGGTTGTTGTTTCTTTCGACTGTGGGCTGGTTTGCCAGGGATGTCGTCCAGGGCGGTTTTCTTGATTCATTAAAACTAGTCTATTCAGACGGCAGAGTTGTCATTACGTATTGGAAGGATTTCATCCAAATGCTTTTGGAGACCCTACCTTTTACCAGCCTCCTAGCGAGCCTTTTGGGCGTGTGCGTTTTCATGGAATCGGTGCGTCGATCAATCATCGGTCGATCTCGGTATGGGCGAGCTTTGACTGCTTAATTTTCACATATGAACCATCATTTTTTAAATTCACGTACTTTTAAGATTGTTGTCGGCTGCGTTGCCCTCGTCATTTTGCTGGTGGTTACTTTCAGGGTCGGCGTATCGGTTGGTTATCGTCGAGCGCTTTTTACCATGCATTGGAGCAACAATTACGAACATAATTTTTTCGACCCACGGGAAAGCACGCATGCTCATGGCCCGATCGGCACTATTATAAAGACGGCGAAAAATTCAATCGTTGTTTCGGATCGTGACGGCGTCGAGAAGCCGGTGGTTTTTTCATCAGAGACGATTTTTAGACGCGGCGTGGAAACATTACAGGCGTCAGATCTGGCGATCGGCGACACGGTGGCGGTTCTAGGTTCGCCCAACGATGACGGTCAAATTGAAGCAAAGTTAATCCGAGTGTTGTCAAATAAACAATAAATAATATGCACGAGCAAACCACGTCAAAAAAAATCATCAGTTCCATTAAAAGAAAGCCGATCCTTTCAATGGTCGCCGCCGTCATCGTCATTCTTATTTTTTCTTTCGGCTGGAATAAATTACACTCCGGAGGCCCGTCGACGCTCTATATCCTGGGAAAGGTTGAGCGAGGTACCCTGGTGAGCTCGGTGGTCGGCAGTGGTCAGGTGTCATCGGAAAACCAACTCGATATAAAACCAAAAGTCTCGGGAGATGTTGCGGCAATAAATGCCCCTGACGGTACCAAGGTAAAGGCCGGCGATCTGATCGTTAGTCTTGATCCGCATGACGCCTTGATTGCTTTGCGCGCCGCTCGACTCGCTTTGGATAAACTCACCCAACCGGCCGACGCCGTCTCAATGGTCCAGGCTCAAAACAGTGTTCAGGATGCAATTGATTCCAATAAAAAAGCCACCGATGATTTGGCTAAAGCTTATGACGACGGCTTCACCGATTTAACTAACGTTTTTGCGGATAGCCCCGATGTTGTTACCGGTATTCACGATGTAATCTACGGACCGGATGGATATATTGGCAGACGAAATGGAAACTTGAGCCCGACCGCTCTTCAGGAAGTCATTGCGGCTCAAGCAAGTTATCAAGCGGCAAAGACCAAGTATGACGCCAGCCTCAGTATGTACAAAGGCATTACTCGACAAAGCCCGCCATCGAGTATTCAGTCGGTTGTTGAATACGCGCTGGATATGAGCAGAAGTCTGTCGGAAGCGGTTAAGGATACGAAAACGGCGGTGGAATTTATCAAGAATGAAGGCGCGATTAACGACACCGCCGCCACCACCGCTTTGACGAACATTGTTTCCTGGCTCGACAAAGTCAATGGTCACGTGAGCGATCTTTCTTCAATAGATAATACAATTGCCAGTGATAAGGCTAATATCGACAGTACGGCCGGATCGGTTCGGGCCGCTAATGAATCGCTAACCAAGCTTAAAAACGGCGCTGACCCGATTGATGTCGAAACCCAACAATTGAACGTCACCCAAAAGACCGATGATTATAATAACTACTTCATCCGAGCGCCTTTTGACGGCACGGTCGCAAAACTTACCTTAAAGAAAGGCGACTCGGTTTCTTCCGGCTCAACCATTGCTACGTTAGTTACCGATCAGCAAGTCGCCACCGTGTCTCTTAATGAACTCGACGTGGCCAAGGTGTCGCTTGGAGACAAAGCAACGCTCACCTTTGATGCTATACCGGATCTTTCTCTCACCGGAGTGGTAAGCGATATTGATGCTATCGGTACGGTCACTCAAGGAGTGGTCACCTACAACGTCAAGATTACCCTTGATACTCAAGATGACCGAGTGAAGTCGGGTATGAGTGTCTCGGCAGCCATTGTTACTGATTCAAAAAATGATGTCCTGCTTGTACCAAGCTCGGCGGTTAAAACTTCCGGCGGTGTCTCGGTCGTACAAACTCTTCCTTCGGCCAATCCAAGCGACGTGGGCAATACCCAAGGCGTACCTTCGACAGTGGCGCCGACAAGCATGCAGGTCGAAACTGGTCTTTCTAATGACACTCAAGTCGAGATTACATCGGGTCTTAAAGAAGGGGACATTATCGTTACGCGAACAATTAGCGGAGCGGCTACGACCCAGACACGCACCGCTACCAGTTTACTTGGTGGTAACAATCGCGGCGGCGGTTTCGGCGGCGGCGGGCGAACTCTAGGTAGATAATCAGATGATTGAATGTAAAAATCTTAAAAAAATATATCGAAACGGAGATGTTGAGACCGTTGCTTTAAAAGGCGTTTCGTTCTCAATTAACGACGGAGAATTTATTGCCATCATGGGTCCGTCGGGGTCCGGTAAGTCCACGCTCATGCACATGTTGGGTTGTTTGGATACGCCGACGTCGGGCTCGTACTTTCTCGATGGTCAAGATGTTTCGAAACTCTCCGATGACGAACTGGCCGATATCCGCGGTAAAAAAATCGGTTTCGTTTTTCAATCTTTCAACCTTCTTTCACGAGCGACAGTGTTGCGAAATGTCATGTTGCCGCTTGTTTATGGCGGTGTCTCTGAAGAAAAGCGTCAAAATCGGGCCAAGAAAGCCTTGATTTCAGCTGGCCTTGGTGAAGAGCGCTGGAACCATCTCTCCAATCAACTCTCTGGTGGTCAGATTCAACGCGTCGCTATTGCCCGAGCCTTGGTTAATAACCCAGCTCTAATCATGGCCGACGAGCCGACCGGTAACCTTGATTCAAAAACCGGTGAAATCGTCCTCGGTACTTTTCAACGGCTCAATAAAGAAGAAGGCAGGACGATTGTGCTTATTACCCACGAACTCGATGTTGCCGAACATGCCGACCGAATCATCCATATTAAAGACGGTTTGATTGTGCACGACCGAACCGATCACGCCAAGCGGGTTATTCATCATCACCATTCATGACTATAAACGACTTACTTCACGAAACATCATCGGCGCTGCTCGGTAATAAAGTCCGTTCGGGATTGACAGTGCTTGGTATTGTCATTGGCATCGCCTCGGTTATCGCCATGCTCGCTTTTGGC